>JAJRPV010000038.1 GCA_024280575.1 Campylobacterales bacterium | reverse complement strand
GATTCCAAATACAATAGGCTTGATAGCAGGCGGCGTAAGAGCCGATAAAGAAAAATATTTCCAATCACTAAAAGATTTGGTAAAAACCCTACATGTAGAGATAATTTTTGCAGGATCCATCGATAGCGTAGCAGAGATATATGCACTAAGCGATGTCATAGTAAGCACCTCAAAAAAACCAGAAAGTTTCGGCAGAAGCGTAGCAGAAGCAATAGCTCTAAATACTCCAGTAATCGCTACAAATCACGGTGGAGTTTTAGATATAATACAAGAAAATATAAACGGATATTTTGTAAATATCGGAAATGAAAAAGAGTTTGCAGATAAAATACTAAAAGCAAAAGATTTGAAATTTGATGGTTTTAATTATATCAAAGAGAATTTTTCTCTGAAACAAATGGTGGATAAAACCGTTGAGGTTTATAAAAGTTTAATATCGGAGATATAAATGGAAAAAGTAAAAAATGTGATCTGCATAAAATGGGGAGATGCTTATGATGCAGAATATGTAAATAAATTACAAAATATGATTTTAAGAAACACTTCTTATAATATAAATTTTTATTGTTTTACTGATGACTCACGAGGTTTCAATGATACAATAATCGTAAAACCGCTGATTTCGTTAGACACAAAACCACGATATCAAAAGATATACTCTTATCGAAAAGAAGCTGGTTTGTGCGATGATAATTTAGGTGGTTTAAACAATCAAAGAGTTTTCTTCTTTGACTTGGATGTAGTTATAATATCAAACCTAGACGAATTTTTCGAATACCCAAAGGATGATAAATTTTATATCATAAATGATTGGAATAGCAAAGGAAACAAGGTTGGTCAAGCAAGTTCCTACTCTTGGGTAGTAGGTACTTTAGGATATATAAAAAATTACTATGAAAAGAATCCTGAAAAAGTTTTTGAAGAATATTTCTCTGCTGCACAAGAATACTTGTCTAGTAAAATTATTGAGAAATACGGAAAATTAAATTTTTGGCCAGAAGATTGGTTTTGCTCTTTTAAATATCATTGTATGCAAAAATTTGGTCCTATGAGGCATTTTATCTCTCCGAAAATTCCAGAAGACAAAAAAGGATTAAAAATCATTGTTTTCCATGGTATGCCAAATCCTAGAGAAGCGATTATGGGTATATGGAAAAATAAAAAAAAATGGCAATACTGGAAAAAAACATATAAAGTATGCAAGCCAACTAAATGGATTGAAAATTATTGGAAATAAAAAATTAACTAGGACAAACAAATGCATATTTTAATGGTATCTTTAGATTTTATTCCTACTGTGGGAGGCATCACTGCTCATGTCTATGAATTATCTAAAGCTTTAATCAATAACGGGTGCAAAATAACAATCATCACTAGATCCACTGAAGAAAGAGAAGCGTTTGAAATAATTGATAGCATGAGTGTACACAGAATAAATCTAAAATTTATCGGCACAAGTTATGGATTTCAAATAAATAGTTTTATCAAAAAAAGGTTGAATCAAATCCGGCCGGATTTGATTCATATACACGGAATGAGACCTTTAGAATTTTATAATATAACAAATATTCCATTAGTATACACAAACCACACATCTGGATATCTAAAAAGAATAAAAAAAGGTGGTTATAGGATACCTGTCTTAAAAAAATTATTTCGCAAGCCAAAACTATTTTTAGCACCCAGCAAAGAGTTGCTTGAAATTCCATTTGAGATAGAAGCTATAAAAAAATATATACCAAATGGCGTTGCCAGTAAAAAATTTAATAGAAATACTGAAATTAGAGAAAAAATTAGAAAGAAATTTAAGTTATCTAACGATGATATACTAGCTATTCTTACAAGAAGAATGGTTTGGAAGAATGGTGTATCATATTTGGCACACGCAACAAAATTTATCAAAAATAAAAAGCTAAAGATTCTATTAATAGGTGATGGTGAAAAGTTTGATGAGATAAAATCAATTTTAGAAAAAAATTTTAAAGATAGATTTTTTATGATTGGAGCAAAAGAACATCATGAAATCGTACAATATTATAGCGCAGCAGATATATCCATATTACCATCATTAATGGAAGCAACCAGTATTAGCGGACTAGAAGCAATGGCAGCATCACTTCCAATTGTAGGTACAAATGTAGGAGGAATTCCAGATCTTATAAAAGATGGAATTACCGGATATCTTTGTGAGCCCGAAAACGAAAAAGATTTAGCAGAAAAGATAGACTTACTTTTAGATAATGACTATAAAAAATTTGGACAAAATGCCTCTGCTATAGTGGAAAAGGATTTTGATTGGGATATAATAGCAAAAGAAACTATAAAAGAGTATAAGAAAATCATATGAAAAATATTTTAATAATTTTTGGAACAAGACCTGAAGCCATCAAGATGGCTCCTTTAATTAAAGAATTTGAAAAGCACAATGATGTTTTTAATATAAGCGTATGCGTAACAGCACAACATAGGGAAATGCTTGATCAGGTATTAAATCTTTTTGAAATTAAACCTGATTTTGATTTAGATATTATGAAACAAAATCAAAATCTATACGACATAACATCTTCTATTCTACTTAAAATGAAAAACATACTTATAAAAAGCAAGCCTGATATCGTATTGGTACACGGGGATACCACAACTTCTTTTGTTGCATCACTTGCCGCATTTTATCAAAAGATAGATGTGGCTCATATAGAGGCTGGACTTAGGACGCACAATATTTATTCACCTTGGCCTGAAGAAGCAAACAGGAGACTCACATCATGCATTGCAAAATACCATTTTTCACCAACTTTATCTTCAAAAAAAAATCTTATCAATGAAAATATAAAAGAAGAAAGTATTGTAGTAACAGGAAATACTGTTATAGATGCATTGTTTTTAATACTTAACAAAATCAAACAAAATCGTAAACTCAAAGAAAAAATTACTTTAAAGCTCAAAACTCAAAATTTAAAATTATCAGATGATAAAAAAATAATTTTAGTAACAGGGCACAGAAGAGAGAACTTTGGAGAAGGTTTCGTTAATATTTGCGAGGCATTAAAAATGATAGCCTTAAACAATCCGCAGGTAGACATCATTTATCCATTGCACTTAAACCCAAATGTAAGAAAACCTGTGAACAAAATACTATCAAATATACCAAATGTTTATCTTATAGAGCCTCTAGAATATGAATCTTTTGTTTATCTTATGAGCAAATCATATATTATCTTAACTGATTCCGGTGGCATCCAAGAAGAGGCTCCAAGTCTTGGAAAACCTGTTCTTGTAATGAGGAACACAACCGAAAGACCAGAGGCGCTAAAATCAAAAACAGTAAAATTAGTGGGTACAAGAAAAGAATTAATAGTTAAAGAAATTAGCCATTTGCTAAATTCCTTAAAAGTTTACGAATCAATGAGTAAGGTTTTAAATCCATATGGTGATGGTCATGCCTGTGCCAGAATAGTAAAGTTTATAAAAAATGAAATCTCTTAAAATAATACATTGTGCCAATTTCAATGAATCAAAAAATGGGGCTGTTTACTATGCTATTGACAACAAGCTATCCAACGGATTCATTCGTAATGGGCATTTTGTTTATAATTTTAGCTATCGCGAAATAGCAAGAAATTCAACTATTTTTAAAAGCAAGAAATTTGGAATTAAAAATGTAAACAATAATCTTATAAAAACTATACAAAATATAAAACCAGATTTACTGCTTTTAGGTCATAGTGAATTAATATCATATACTACTCTAGTACAAATAAAAAATGATTTTCCAAATTTAAAAATTGCTATGTGGTGGGTTGATCCCTTGATAAACATAGCCCATATCAAGCATAGGCTAAAAATCCTAGACGCTTTATTTGCGACAACTAGTATAAATGAACTAAGTAAAATATTTACTAATAGTCACACATGTAACTTTTACTATATGCCAAATATGTGTGACGATAGCATCGATTCATACAAATCGTTTGAATCTAAAAATACTAAATATGATTTGGTTTTTCTTGGAAGGCATGATAATGAAAGAAAAGAATTTTTAGACAATTTAAAAACAAAGTTTAAAGATTTAAAAGTTGGTTTATTTGGAAACACCAAAAAAAGCATTGTATTAGGAAAAAAATACTTTGATATTTTAACAGATACCAAAATAGGACTAAACTTGAGTCGATTTAATAATATAGAGCTATATTCATCTGATAGAATTATTCATCTTCTAGCAAATGGGGTATTTACTCTTTCCCCACGCATTCCAAAATTAGAAACCTTATTCAACAAGAATGAAATAGTTTATTTTGATGATTTTAATGATTTTAAAGACAAAGTTTATTATTATTTAAAAGAAGACAGCAAAAGAATGGAAATAGCAAAAAATGGATACAAAAAAGCCCATACTTCATATAATAGCACTAGAATTTCAGCTTTTATGCTAGAAGCTATATATGAAAACAAGCTTAATAAAACTTATGAATGGATATAGATTTAAAGATTAATTATATATTTTACTTAGGAGCACATAAATAATGCAGATTTTAACAAAATTTTTTATTTTGATATGGGTTGTATTTATACCTATGAAAACATCTTATTATCAAATTAGTGCTGTTCTTATAATGATAATGTTTTTTATTGAAATATTCAAAAAAAAAGATTTTTATCCCTTCTTTATAAGATATTTGGATATCAGCAAAACTTTTTCTATTATTGTTTTTATAATGATTTTATCAAATATACTAAATCATATAACAGCATTAAACTCATGGATAGTAATATTTCAATATGTATTCAGATATTTTTTTATTTTTATTATATTTCTATATTTCTATGAAAAAAAAATTATCTCAAAAAAATTTCTACTAGTTGCAGTTCTTATCTCATTATCAATTCAGGCTCTAGATGGCTCAATACAAGCAATTTATAATTATGATTTATTTAAGCATAATTTAGGCTCATTAAATACCGGTCTCACTGGAGGAACTTCCAACAGAAACATTTTCGGGGCATTTATGGCTATAGGCTCATCCATAATGTTGGGAATAATTTTTTATAAAAACAAATTTAAATTAACAATTAAATATACTATATTGGGCTATATACTTATGCTTTTATTCCAAGCTAATTTACTCTTTTCTTACTCAAGAGCATCTTGGTTATTTCACATTGTCTTTATAATCTGTATTTTTGCATTTGATTATAAAAAAATAAAATTATCATATCTCTATCTATTGTTTCTCTCGGGTATATTTTTCTTTGTACTTTTCTATTTTGATCCGAGCCTCTCACACAGACTAAATCAATTGCTAAATGGGTACAGTTCACATAGATTTGAAATTTGGAAAAATGCTATAACTTTCATAAAAAAATCTCCAATTATTGGATACGGCATAATGTCTTATAAATCTATTGGTGCGCCTAGTTCTTCAGTACCTTATGTAACCAGTATTCACAACAGCATATTTGAAATATTATTTTTTGTAGGATTTTTAGGGCTTGTAGCATTTACAAATATGCTTTATAAAATTTTCAAAATAGTTTTAAAATTTAAAAATAAGATGTATATTTCCCTATTCTTCGCTTGCCTAACAATCACGCAGTTTGATCAAAGTATAATAAAAAGCATAACTTTTCTATCTAGTTTAGCCATTTTCTCATTTTTTATCTTTTCTAAAAAAACAGACAACACAATACTAATTAAAGAGTAAATATGAAAAAAGAAATAAAAGTAAAGTTTGTACACAGAGGCTCCCTCGCAAATGAGGATTCATCTTTTAAAAAACAATTTCCCAATAATCAGCCTAAATGGGGAAGTTGCATTTTCACATTCAATCCTCTTGAAAAAAATTATGATTGGCTTGTGATAATTGACGATATGCCTAAAATAATACCACATAGAACAGAAGTGCTTCAATGCCCTAAAGAAAATACCATACTAATCACTACAGAACCAGCCTCAATAACAAGATATGGAAGTGCATTTGCAAAACAATTTCATTATTTAATTACAAACCAAAGTGAAGAAATTTTGCCACATCCCAATTCTATCCGCTCCCAAACTGGCAATATGTGGTTTTATGGTAAAGATTATGATACGATTATCAAGACAGTTCCTCCTAAGAAAACTAAAAAAATATCTACCGTATGCTCAAGCAAACAACAAGGGCACACAATGCACAGATTAAGGTATGAGTTTACCAGATTAATGCAAGATAATATCCCTCAATTAGAACGATTTGGTAAAGGATTTAAATGGATTGAAACAAAGGCTGAAGCACTTGATAATTATGAGTTTCATGTAGCAATTGAAAACCATATTGCACCTAATGTTTGGACAGAAAAGTTAGCAGATGCTTGTTTAGGATATGCCATACCAATCTATTGTGGGTGCCCAAATGTGTACGATTATTTTCCAAAAGACAGTCTTGTGCAAATCGATATTCATGACATGAAAGGCTCTATAAAGAAAATACAGAAAATTATTTCTATCGAAGGTGAATACGAAAGAAGACTAAATGCAGTAAAAAAAGCTAGAAAACTTATAATTGAAAAATATAATATACTCGCGATGATTAGCGATATAGTCGAAAAAGCGGAAGAAAAAAATTATATACCAAATCAAAAGATATATTCAAGAAAAATGATGCGTGTAAAACATCTTCCTGATTTATTTAAACATATAAGCTTTAAAATAGATAGTACTTTGAAAGAATTTAAAAAATAATATTTCCAACAATCAAGTGTATCTCTTGAATTATATCCATATCACGGCTTGGCACAACCAAATTCAAATCACAGAATTCATCCATAGCACCACCATCGCCACCACTGAAGCCTATGGTTTTACAACCTAGGTTTCTTCCTAAGCTTAGTGCTCTTAGGACATTTTTACTGTTTCCACTTGATGAGAAGCCTATGAGGAGATCTTCTGGTTTTGCTCTTAATTCTATCTGCTTGTCAAAAATTCTGTCAATTCCAAAATTGTTAGCGATTTCTGTTATTTTCGTAATATTTTCGCATAGAGATACGGCATGTGCTTCTTTATTATTGTTTATATTTAAAGTCAAATTTTGTATGTTTAGTATATTTTTTCCATTTCCAAACAGATAAATACAATTGCCTTTATCAATGGTTTCTTTTAATATAATAGATGCTGTATAGATATAGCTTTGTAAAGTATCAAATATCTCTTCTAAAATTTTTTGGCGGATACTAATGTCATTTTGTATTTCGCTTAGCATATCAAACCTCTTTTTAATGTTAGAATATTAACAAATATAACATAAAAACTCATATAAATTTATAGATTTACAAGAAAATTTAAAGTAATTTGTGTTAGAATGATAGCCAATCTAAACTAAAAGGAAAAAAATGAAAAAAATCGTTTTAACTTCAATAGTAGCTTTAGCTGCTGGTACAGCTTTGATGGCTGGAGTAAATTCTGCTGGATGTAAAGGATGTCATGGTCAAAATTTCGAGAAAAAAGCACTTGGAAAATCTGCAATAGTAAAAAATATGACTCACGATGAAATAGCAACAGCACTTAAAGGCTATAAAGCTGGTACATTTGGTGGCTCTATGAAAGGTATCATGAAGGGTCAAGTAGCAAAATACTCTGACGCTGATTTAGAAGCATTTTCAAAAACCATAGGTAAATAAATATTTTAGGCGGGTAATTTACCCGCCTATTCCCCTAACACAAGAAACATTGAAGCATCATTTAGTATAGTTACCTTATAGATAAAGGAATGCAAGATGATAAAAAAAATTTTATTGATATTTACACTCTTAACATCCTCTTTAATGGCTGCTAATGGGGCAACTATATATATAAGATGTTCCAAATGTCATGGCGAAAATGGAAAACATAAAGCATTTGGAAAATCTTCAAAGATTGCTGGCTGGAAAACTGAACAAACCATATCCGTTCTTAATATTTTTAAAAATATGTCAAAATATGATAAATTTGCAAGAGTTATGAATAGACAAGTTTCAAAATTAAATGATGATGAAATTAGAGCCGTGGCAGAATATATTTCAAAGCTAAATTAATCAGGCGGTTTATAACCTTTTTCTTTTTTTCTTCTAGCACCAATTATCTTTTTCTTTTTTTCTTCCATCATTACGGCATCTTGCAAGGCTTCTTCACTATCTTGCAAAGCTCCGTCTAAAAATTTATTTTTATCTTCAAATTGCCCTGTTCTAACACCCCATAAAAGTGCCCAAAGACCAAAGCCTCCTAGTAAAATTGAAGCTCCTAGCATCATAGCTATTATCCAACTACTCATATTGCTGTTCCTTTTAAAAAGAGCAAAGCTCTTTTTAAATTCCTCGCGACTAAAGCACGAGCTATCGCTCTGTCGTTACTCATGTTTTTTCCTTTATGGCAAAATTTATTCTCATTGAGTTTCCTATTACTAGCAACGAGCTAAGAGACATCGACAGTGCTGCAAAAAGTGGAATCACAAATCCTGCCATTGCTAGTGGAATTGTTATAGAATTATACACGAAAGAGAGAGCTAAATTTTCCTTTATGATTCTATATGTTTTTTTAGAGATTAAAAAAGCTTGATAAAGAGATGTAAAAGAGTTGTTCATCAAAACTACATCACTGACATTTAGAGCGATATCTGCTCCACTTCCTAAAGTTATCGCTATCTCACTTTTTGAAAGTGCCAAAGCATCATTTATACCGTCTCCAACCATAACTACCTTCTTGCCGGCGCTTCTTGCTTTTCAACAATGTTTGCTTTGTCTATAGGCAGTAAAGAGCTGTATGTTTTGTCAATCCCGACTTCATTTGCTATTTTTTTAGCAACCTTGTCATTGTCTCCTGTTAGCATTGCAACATCAACTCCTAATTTTTTAATCTCTTTTATATACTTTTTTGCATCAATTCTTGGAGTATCAACTAAAGCAAAAACAGCTACCACCTCACCATCAATAGCAAAATAAAATTGACTGTAATGCTCAAAATAATCCCTACATGTAATACCATTTTCTTTAAGCAAGTTTTGATTTCCTCCATATAAAAGCCTATTTTTATATTTTGCTTTTATTCCCTTTGCTTCTATAGTTTTTATATCTTTCAAATCTAAAATATCTAATTTTTCATCATTATAATATTGCGCTATCGCTCTACTTATAGGATGAGTTGAATTTTTAACAAGTGAGTACAAAAGAGCCTCATCAAAATCACCCAAATATTCACTCTCCACAATTTTTGGACGACCTTCAGTGATAGTACCTGTTTAGTCAAGCATTAAAACATCACATTTTGCCATAGTTTCCAAAAATGAAGCTTCTTTAAATAGTATGCCTTTTTTAGCACCCAAACCAAGACCGACAAGAGTCGAAACCGGTGTTGCCAATCCTAGCGCACAGGGACATGCAATGACTATAACAGAAATCCCGACTATCAGTGATTTTTCAAATCCGCTTCCACCAAAATACCAAAATGCAAATGTTCCCAAAGCTAAAACCAAAATTGCAGTTGAAAAATATCCGGAAATTATATTTGCCAATCTCTCAATTTTTGGCTTTTTATTCATAGAATCCTCAAGCAAAGATGTTATTTTGCTAAGAACGGAAGAGTGAACATCATGCATGGCTTCATATCTAATTACGCTATCTAGACATATATATCCACTTATTAACTTATCTCCTGTTCTCAAAAAAACAGGATTTGACTCACCGGTTAAGCTTGCGGTATCAAAGGATCCCTCGCCTGAAACTATAACCCCGTCTATGACTATTTTTTCTCCTGCTTTAATCTCTATGATGTCACCTACTTTAACCTCTTCGACCCCTAAAAGTATTTTTTCACTGTTTTTTATGATTAAAACTTCCGTCGGCACGGAACTATTGAAACTGTCTAATCTATCAACCGCTTTCTTTTTGCTTAAAACCTCAAGATATTTTCCGGTAAATACAAAAGTGATAATCATAGTAACTGAGTCAAAATATACTTCGCCACGATGAGTAAACATAGCATAAATTGAGTAGATATAAGCCAAAGATGCGCCAGTAGCCACTAAAATATCCATATTGACATATCTATTTTTTATACCATAATATGCACCTTTAAAATAAACTGAACCTGTATAAAAAAGAGTCGGTGTTGCCAAAACAAATTCTGCAAAATTTAGGATATTTTTTATGTCGCTTTTCATCCCCGTGAAATATCCTGCATACTGTGCAATCGCAATCCACATAATATTCATAGTAGTAAAAACACCAACTAAAAGTCTTGAGTAATAGTCTCTTCTAGTTGCGTTTGCCTGAACCTCTTGCATACTTGGATCATATGGGTAGGCGTTATAACCGATACTTCTAATAGTAAGTATAATTTGCGAAAGTTTTATGGAATCAGAATCCCAAACAATCTTGGCTTTGTTATTTGTCTGATTTATACTAGCTTCTACAATACCCTCTTTTTGATGCAGAACTTTTTCGTTTAGCCATACGCAAGCCGAGCAGTGGATACCTTCAATAATGAGATAAATCTCGTTGAAACCATCTTTTTCTTTTATATATTTTTGATTAAAACCATCTAAATCAAATTTTTCCACATCACTTATATCTGTTGATGCCGGATTTAATTTTGTATCTCCCATTTTTTCATAAAAGTCATCCAATCCTTCACTTTTTAAAAGATGATAAACTCCTTGACATCCTTTGCAACAAAAATATTTAGATCCATCATTAAAACTGGTATCTTTGACTAAAACTTTTTCATCGAATTCAAGATGGCAGTGATCACATCTCCTTTTTTGCATAAAAGAATACCCTTAACATAAATTTTTTGTAATTATACCGTTAATAGACTTTTGTGTTCTTGACAAAAACTCAGCATTATTATAGAATTACATTCAAATTTAGCAAAGATACTGCTTTGCAAATATTTTACTACACAAAGCACTAGATTTTTCATTTACGATATATGACAAAATTAAAATCAAGCTTCATGGAATAAACTTAATCTTAAAAAAAGAAGGTAAAATGAGCGCAAACTCTTCAGAATCTAATACAAAAAATAATCATCATCATAGAAAAACAAGGACACATATACCCGTAGAAGGCTATAAAATAGAAAATTTGAGAAATATACCTCTTAATAAACTAGTTGAAATCGCAATAAACCTTAATGTTGAAAATCCAAATGAACTAAAAAGACAAGACTTGATGTTCGAAATACTAAAATCTCAAGTAAACAAAGGCGGTTTTATCCTTTTTACAGGCATACTAGAGATCACTCATGAAGGGTATGGTTTTTTAAGGACTACAGATGCTAATTTTAGCGATAGTATAAACGATGCGTATGTAAGTGCTACACAAGTAAGAAAATTTGCCCTAAGAAATGGGGATATTGTAACAGGACAGGTAAGACCTCCAAAAGATCAAGAGAGATATTATGCTCTCTTAAAGATAGAGGCTATAAATTATCTTCCTATGCAAGACAGTAAAAAAAGACCTCTATTTGACAATTTAACTCCTCTTTATCCAACTGAAGCTATAAAATTAGAATATAATTCTATGAAGATAACAGGTAGAGTGCTTGATTTATTTACTCCTATCGGAAAAGGTCAAAGAGGACTTATAGTAGCGCCTCCAAGAAGTGGCAAAACTGAACTCATGAAAGAGTTAGCACATGGAATTTCTCGTAATCATCCTGAAATCGAACTCATCGTACTTTTGGTTGACGAAAGACCCGAAGAAGTAACAGACATGCAAAGAAGCGTAAAAGGCGAAGTTTATAGCTCAACTTTTGATATGCCAGCAAGCAATCATGTGAGAGTTGCAAACCTAGTCATAGAAAAAGCAAAAAGACGAGTAGAAATGGGAAAAGATGTAGTTATTTTGCTTGATTCCATCACAAGACTTGCGCGTGCTTACAATACCGTTACCCCATCAAGTGGAAAAATTTTAACAGGTGGCGTGGATGCAAATGCTCTGCATAAGCCAAAAAGATTTTTTGGAGCTGCTAGAAATATAGAAGACGGTGGAAGTTTAACTATAATCTCAACTGCTCTAGTGGATACAGGAAGCAGGATGGATGAAGTGATATTTGAAGAGTTTAAAGGAACAGGAAACAGCGAAATAGTATTAGATAGAAATATCTCTGACAGAAGAATTTACCCGGCTATAAATATAATGAAATCAGCCACAAGAAAAGAAGAATTACTCATAAAACCAGACACACTACAAAAAATCTGGGCAATAAGATCTGCTATATCTCAAATGGAGGACATAGAAGCTCTTAAATTTTTATATGCAAAAATACTCAAAACAAAGGATAATGAAGAGTTGCTATCTACTATAAATGACTAAGAACGATTCTCAGTCATTTAACTTCTTGCTTTGGCAGCTCTATGAAAAGGGTTTTGATAATCTGTTTTTTCGCAACCTATGGAAAAAATAGTTATGCCAATTATTAAAAATGTAAAAATTAAAATTTTTTTCATTATAAGTACTCCTAAATTTTTTTAAGATATAATACCATATATTAACATAAGGTTTTTAAATTGTCTCAAGTTCTAGCACTAAAATATCGTCCCACCACTTTTGATGGGCTCATTGGTCAAAATTCTGTTACTCAAACACTTACTTTAGCATTAAATCAAAACAGGCTTTCTCACGCTTATCTATTTTCTGGTCTTAGAGGAAGTGGAAAAACTTCTACAGCTAGAATTTTCGCAAAAGCACTTGTCTGCGACAAAGGACCGACTGCTACCCCTTGTGAAGAGTGTGAAAATTGCAAAATGGCAAATGAGAACAGACACATAGATATAATAGAGATGGATGCTGCAAGCAGTAGAAAAATTGATGACATAAGAGAACTAATAGAACATACAAAATACAAACCAAATAGTGCAAGATTTAAGATTTTTATCATAGATGAAGTCCATATGCTTACAAAGGAAGCTTTTAATGCTCTTCTTAAAACTCTTGAAGAGCCACCTACTTATGTAAAATTTATACTCGCAACAACAGATCCGTTAAAACTTCCTCCAACTATACTTTCAAGAACTCAACACTTCAGATTTAAACAAATAGGTGAAAAAGATGTCGTAAATCATCTCTCTCATATATTAAATCTAGAAAATGTAAAATACGAAGAGGAAGCTTTGCGAATGCTCAGCAGATCGGGAAACGGTTCGCTAAGAGATACTTTGACTTTACTTGATCAAGCCATTATTTTTTCAAAGGGAAATATAACAGCACCCTCAATCGCGTCTATGCTCGGACTTCTTGATCCTAAACAACTTGACTATATATTTGATATTATTCTTGCAAAAGACAAAGAGAAAATAGTCTATACTATCAAGGAACTTGTTGATTATGAATGCGAAGTGATTTTAGATGAGATAATAGCCTATTTAAAGAGTGCTTTTCTCAACAGAGACAATAGATTTTCCACAATGCTCAGCGAAAGATTTTTTAGAATACTTAGCGAAGCAAAAAATTTACTTTACCTAAATGCTGATAATTCATTTGTACTATCTTTGGTTTTTTTCAAAATGATAGAAGCCGTGAATATAAAAACTATCGACGAAATTATAGAAAATTTAGAAAATGAAAAGTTTAGAGTTGCGCCAGATACTTTAGAGGTACAAACAATTACGAAAAAATCTACCCGAGAAGTAAAGGAAGAAACTTCAAAACCTCAAAATTTGGCAGTCAAATCTACATCTAAAACAACTTTAACAAGTTAGTTTCCCTTTTGAAAGATAGGAATTTAGAAACAGGAAACTGTTTTGCAAAAAGTATATTATTTGTCGATTTTTCCCAGAAAACTCTCACTATGAGTTCAAGCGCCAAAGAAGACTGCAAAAAAATACTTAGACATGCATCAAGTATAATAAAACATTTTGTCCAAGAGATTTATGGAATTGACACCAAGATTAAAATGTTGCAAAATTTAGCACCAAAAGAAGATATACCAAAAGAAGATATACCCACACAGCAAAAAGAGAAAACTCCTGAAGATATGGAAAATGCAGGAAGTTGTGTGGCTCAACATATTACTAAAGATAAAGAAGAGATAGATGCAAATGAAATTTTAAGTAATCCTTTTATAAAAAAGGCAACAGAACTATTTGAACCTAAAAAGATAGAAATTCATCCTAAGATTTAGGTTTTACAATAAGCATTTTCCCATAACTCCACCCCCAGATGAGAAAAGTAATCATCCAAAATAAAAATGAGATATCAAAAAAGAAATTAAGTCCCATATCAAAGGCGATATTCAAACTAAAAAGTATCCTAAAAAATAATACAAATTGAACAAGTATAAATATGCTTTTAGCTACTGAGTTAGCATGTGGTACCTGACCTGAATGACCTAGCGTAACCCTTGTTCCAAAGCCTATAAAAACCGTTAATAAAAAGCCAATTGCCACAACATGTGTACCAAGAAAATAAAAATTTAAGTTAAAAAATATCTCCAAACTTGAGCAAATAGCTGAAATAAATAGAGCAATAGGTAACCAAAACAGTCCAAGGTGCAAAACCCATAATATCGCAGGTGAAGAAGACACTGGCATTTTCCATCTGATAAATTCTTTGAGTATATAAATCCCGAACAAGGCATCTAGTATAATTTCAAAATATTTAAAATAAATATTATAATCTAGTATGCCAGCAACTGTTTTTAAAATAAAAAATATAAATACAAAATTGATAAATCTGTCGTTTTTTAGCACAATAGAGTGAGAAAAAAATGGAATCATTCTTTGCCCTACACTAAAGGTTAGAAAAATAACATACATGTAGAAAGATAGATTAACAGCAACCCTGTTTAATCGAAAATCGAAGTTTGAGACAATAAAAAGCAGATGCCCTAGCAGACCAAAACACAAGGCAATCAATATCCAAAAAGCATCTTTTTTATTTTGCGAATGTCCACTTTTGTATATATTATAAAGTTTTAAGACCACATAATTTTGAGAAATAAATAATACAATCATAGCAATTAACAATACATTTGAAGAGAGAAATGAACCAGCCAAAAACAGTAGTGAACCAAAGACATTTGTATAAAAAACAGTTAAATATAATTTTTTATTTATATTGTTTCCCTGGCAAAATCTTGAAAATGTAGTAAATAAGAAACCAATAAAGAAATTAGTAAATACTAAAAATACGAGAGTGTAAACATGAAAGCTTTTCACATCAATTTGCAAAGCTACAATGCCTCTAAAACTAAGTGCAAACACCAACATCATCACTAATGCATTGATGATACCTAAAACAAAAAAAGGCTGATGCGGTTGGGATAAAAAATAATTTTCCTTGGTTTTTGTATTTGTAAAATTCATTAAATCTTAACTCTTGAGTCTATCGCTTTTGAAAGTGATAGCATATCTATATTTTCCAGATGAACTCCTGTCGGAACTCCTTGTGCAATTTTAGTAAAAATTATATCAAATTTTTTTAATTTATCTTCTATAAAAAGAATAACTGCATCATTTGACAAAGATGGAGTAAGAGCAAATATAATCTCATTTGTATCATTTTTTACCATATTCTTTAATTTTTCAATACTCTCTTTTTCTAAATTTTCCAATACAAAATATTTCCCGTTAAAAAGTTTGTTTTCTTCTAAAATAAAAATATCCTTTGCGTTTTCAACTATACATATTTTTGTGCTATCCCTATCTTCATCCAAACAAATTTCACATATTTCGTTTTCACTTAGTGCCCCGCAAACTTGACATTTTTTGATTGATTTTACAGCACTTTCTATAGAATTTGCTAATTTCATCGCTAAAAATGTGTCGTTTAATACAAGATGATAAGCAAACCTAAGTGCTGATTTTCTTCCGATAGTCGGGATAGACTCAAAGGCTTCGACAAGGTTATTAAACTTCTCTAGTCTCTTCATGCGATTTTTCCTTCCTCCGTTATTATTTTGAATTGGTGGATTTTTTTATCTTCTATATATTTATAATTTAATTCAAAATTATGTAGTTGCACTATATTATTTACAATATAAAGACCAAGTCCCAAGCCTTTTTTTAGATGTCCTGAGACGAAAGGCTTAAAATACTCATCAATGCTAAGAGGCAATTTTTCACCTCTGTTTTCGAATACTATGGCTTCTTCTTCTGTCCTTACCTCTACTTTTTTATTTAAACTATGCTTAATGGCATTATCCATTAAATTTTTCATAGCTAGTGCCATTAGTTCAAAATCAGCCCTTATGCTAAATTCACTATCAATATCTACCACAACACTTTGGTCTCTTTTTTCACTATCAAGCATCAATAAATCAATACTGTGTTCCATAATATGCACCAAATTATACTCTCTAAAATTTGGCGTGTAACTTTTTGAGACAAGTTGTTCTATCTTTGAAAACTCATTTATCAAAATCTCTAGTCTTTCAAAAATTGCTATAAGTCTCTTTTTTGCTTTTTCATCATCAAGCATCTCTGATACAATTCTGCCCTTTCCGATAGGCGTTTTTAACTCATGCATAATTGTTCTAAGAAAAAGTTGCCTAGAATTCATAAGTGAAGATATTTTTTTAACCGCCTCATTAAATTCATTTGCAACTTCTGCTATTTCATCATCCTGCTCACTTTTGCAGTCTATCTGCATATTTCCGCTCGCAAACTCTCTTATCTTTAAACTAAGTTCCTTAAGAGGTGATATGCTTCTTAGTATAGAAACATACATGGAGATAAAAATAATCAAAGCTATTATAAAACCTATCCATAATTGCTCATCATTGCTTTTTGCTCCTTGGCTCTCCAAAAGTACACTTGCCATCATATTGTCAACAAGTAAATAGTATCTATCATTATATTTTATAGATGAAAATCTGTTAAAATTTATAGTCTTTCTAAAAAGCACCACCCCTCTAGTAAGAATAAGTTTTTTCAATACAGAATTTTCTATTTTTTTCAAACCAAATGTATGAAAATATTCTTCTATATTTTTTGGGGTATAATTATTTCTGTATAGCGTAAAAAGATAATTTACAGATTGAAATTGCCTTTGTTTCATATATTCTATATTTTTTTCATCTTGATATTTAACCAAAAGGGTAAAAAACATACCTAGCAATAAAAGTGAGAAGACAAATATTATAGTTATCTTTGTGCTAAGAGATTGTCTCATCCAACCAACTTATATCCGATACCTCTGACCGAGTGTATATATTTTGGGTTTCTAGAGCTATCTCCTATCTTTGTCCTGAGTCTTCCCATTATGACATCTAGACTTTTACTTCCTTTATCTTTCAATGAATTACAGTTATAGACTAATTGCTCCCTTGAGATAGAATATCCATTATGTTTTATCATATATAAAAGAATCTCGTATTCTGCTGGCGTTAGATTTAGAGGCTCATCTTTTAAAAATATCTGGTGTCTTTTTTCATCTATTCTAAAGTCACTATCGCTATTTGTTCCGCTGCTATCACCTGATTTTGACTTTTTGTATCTTCTTATCAGACTTTGTATTCTTGCATACATCTCTTTTGGGTCATAAGGTTTTGGCAGGTAATCATCTGCGCCTAATTGCAATCCAATAACTTTATCACTAATGTCACTTCTAGCTGAAGAGATAATAATAGGTATATCATATCGCTCTACCACTTCCTTGCAAACTTCAAGTCCATCAATACCCGGGAGTGTCAAGTCAAGTATCAAAAGATCATAATTTTTTATACCGGCACTCAATCCTAAATAGGGATCTTCATAATTTGTTATTTTTATATTGTATTTTGCTAAATATTCGCTCAAAATTTCAGCAAATTCAGTATCATCTTCTATCATTAGTACATTTATCATATTTAAACCTTTTTGATAAGTTTTTTATAATTATACCATTTTAATATTTGATAAATAACTATAATTTTGCTAAAATTACATTTCTTAAAAATACTACGAGAAAGAGACAAATAAATTGGACATAGAATACTACGAAATACTTGAAATCGATAGAGATGCAGATAGTGGTGCTATAAAAAAGGCATATAGAAAACAGGCTTTAAAATATCATCCAGACAGAAATCAAGGAGATAAAGAAGCAGAAGAAAAATTTAAACAAGTAAATGAAGCATATCAAGTT
>JAJRPV010000037.1 GCA_024280575.1 Campylobacterales bacterium | reverse complement strand
GGTATTTCTTGGAAGCTAGCTTAAGTGTGTGACTCCTACTAATTGTTGTGCGTAGCGAAGCGGAGCACGACAATTGGTGGGTGACACGTTCAGTGCTCAACCGTGCCGTTGTACGTTTCCGCAAAGCGGGAACGTACAACGGTTGTCGTGAGCGATAATTTTTACGTAGGAAAAATTATTCGCTCCTCGAATTTGTTATAACTTTGGTTCAAGTTCTAGATTTTGTATTCTGTCAAAATGCTTAATATTATTGCTAATTAGAGTACAATTATTGTCAATAGCTATACTTGCTATCATCAAATCCATATCAGCAATTATATTACCATTTTTTTTCAATCTAGCTTTTTCTTTTGCAAAAATTAAACTTGATTCTTGAGTAAATTCTAATATTTTAAAACTTTCTAAAAAGGGCTCTATGATTTTCAAATTTTGATTGATTTTTGAAGAGTTGTAAGCACCATAAATCAACTCAGTATAATTTATTCTCGAAATATATAAATCATCTATTGGAATTTGAGATAGCTTTTCTACGACTTCTTGTTTTCCTTTTAAAAAATATATTAATATATCACTATCAATTAAATATTTTTTCATTAAAGGTCTAACTCAAAGTCTTTAGAATTCTTATCATCTGTAATACTTTGCAACATATTCTCAGCATCATTACTTTTTAATTTACCTGCAAACTGTAATAATTGATTATGCTTTAAATTATTTTGTTTTGAGAAAAAGCTTATAGCTTTTTCTATTACTTCTGTTTTGGTTGTATGTAGTTCTTCTGTTAATTGATTAAGTGTAATAATTACACTTTCTTCTAATCTTAAGTTAACTGCTCTTTTCATAGTCGATCCTTTGTCTTTACAATATTGTACAATAATAATATAAATTTGTAAAGATAATTAAAATTAAGTGCTTAGGTTATAACGGCGAAGCTGAGCTCCATCAGGCGAATTTTTCCAAGAAGTTAAGCCCATGTTTGGTTTTTTAATATCTGCATTTTCATAAACAATTTCAGCTGCCGTTTTACCTGTGATGGCAAAATGAAATTTATTTTGAACAGTGGCATAAAAATCTTTAGTAGTTTGTGCATTTTTATCATAGTCAAAACTACACTCTGCAAATATGTCGGTGATTTGTTGATAGATGCGTCTTTCACTTGCCCTGATAGAGCGAACACGTTCTAAAAGCTCTTTAAAGTAATCTTTTCCAAAGTATTGACCATTTTTAAGCCTATCATCATCCATGGCAAAACCTTTGATGATGTAGTCTCTTAATACCTTTGTAGCCCAAATACGAAACTGTGTCGCCTGAGAAGAGTTTACTCTGTAACCAACAGATAAAATAGCATCAAGATTATAATACTTTGTTTGATAGTTTTTACCATCTTCAGCAGTGTGTTCCAAAATGGAACTAACTGAATCTTCTTCTAGCTCTCCACTTTCAAAAATATTTTTTAGATGTTTAGTAATGGCAGGTCTTTGTACTCCAAAGAGTTCTGCCATCCGTTTTTGAGGAAGCCACACGCTTTCATCATGCATAAAAATTTCTACTCTTACTTCGCTTGACGGGATAGTGTAAAGTAAAAATTCTGTTAGTTCATCTTTTATTGTTAGCTTATGCATCTTTTTCGCCATCATCCACAACTAAAACCCCATCAATTTTTTTCATAATCTCATCAGTTTTCTTGAGTGTATTTATAATCTTATTATAATGTTTCAAATCACTTCTCGTTAGTTCTCTTCCTACTCTGTCTTTGAGCCATTTTTGGGCTGGTTGGTAGCCTCCTATGTAGAACTCCCATGAGATTAGCGGTATGTTTGCTATAGATATATTTTCATTGAGTCTTAGTTCTACTTTGTCATCAGTGATTGTAAAATCTTTTTTGTTTAGTTTATTTGTTATGGTCATGTTTCCATCACCTTTTATGTCTATAATACGCTCATCTAAACTTTTGTCTTCTAGTAGATGTAAGCTTCTTAGACTTGAACCAAACGCAACTAACTGCCAAAAGTTTTCAGCATTTGGATACGGCACTCGTGGAAAATCTATCTTTAAAAACTCTTTGTACATTTGTCTATAGTTTGGAGAGTGTAAAACTGCATAGATATAGTCTAGTATGTCTATGGGGGAGAAAGTAGTTTGATTTTCTTCTTTTTCATTTACAAATTTTAGATTTAAGGCTTTTTCTATATCTGCTACTATTTCAAGGTTTAGGTTTGGGACTCTTGTGTTATCTAATGAGTTTTCATCTTGGTATAGATATAGTGGAAAATTATAATCATTACCAGTATTTCCTAAATAATGAACACCTTTATTTGAAATATATTTACTAAGTGAACAATGACTATAAACTGTTCCAGTATATTGTCTATTTAAAATAATACCAAAATTGTCTTTTTGAAAAAAATGCTTCATTACTTGTTTTGCGGAACGGCTTACAATAGAAGTATCATAATAAATATACCTAATATCTAACATTCTATATTGTATTTTAGATATATATTTTTCATCAAATATTTTATTAGTTATTTTTTCAATTATTTTATAACTACTTGAGTTTTCAACTCTATATTTAATTTTAAAGTTATCATCTATTTTATCTGAAAGCAATATAGAAAATTTATTAATTAACTTTTCTTTTTCAAAATCAATAAATAATAAATCTCTATCTGTTGAAATTCCAGAATTATATAATGTAAATAATTCATCAATTTTAAAACCATTATCCCACTTCTTTTGTAAAGAAAAATCCTTATTAACAAAAAAGTAATTAGGCTCTTTATATTCTAATTTATTCCACTCAATACTATCTAAACTATTTTCATCTAAAAAATCATATTTAAAATCTCTTTTTCCATATAAGTCATAGTGGTATACATCTGCTAATTTTTTACTGTTTGATTTTTTCTTTATAAAGATATTTATAGACACCCCTTGCATGATGTCAAATACATTTTCATCTTTACTACCATCTAAGCAAACTTCTTTTTTCTTAGAGTTTCCATGTAAGTCAAGTATATAAATCTTATCAAAACTTTCAAGTAAATGTTTTCTCATTTGTCGATGAGTAATACCATCTATAAAAGAGTTATTTGATATATAAGCTAATATGCCTTCACCATTTTTATCTATAAAGTGTTGTCCATATCTTATAAACTTTATATAATCATCATCAAGATTAATTTTTCTCTCATTTAAATCTTTTTTATAATCTTTAATTAAATTTTGTATCCATTCACCTTTATTTGAGCTACTTACTGCATAGGGTGGATTACCCATCACAACCATCACAGGAGTCTCTTTTTTTATTCTATCTGCTTGTTTACTTTCATTTGCAAGATAAGAGCTAAAAAGATTTCCTGTTGACTCATGGTAACTCTCAAGTGAGTTTGTAAGGTAAACATTTAAACGTTTTTGATTTTGCTCACTTGTTGGCTTGTAACCTGTTTCCATCAGAAGTAAATCTAACTTCAAATGTGCCATTGCATACGAAGCCATAAGAAGCTCAAAACCATTAAGTCGAGGGATTAGGTCGTTTTCTACATAAGCGCTCCAACTCCCACCCCAAAACTCTTTTTTGATGAACTTTATAGTCTGTGCTAGAAATGTACCTGTTCCAGTTGCTGGGTCTAGCACTTGTACTTTGTGTACCTCTTTTTCTATTGTTTGGTCTTTTTTTGGTGTGCCATTTTTATTGTAAAGAGTACTTGGACTCTCTATTTTTATCTTTATTTTACTGTCATCTATAAGCCCATCTTCTAAGTCAAACTCATCTTTTAAGACTTCATCAACTGAGCGAACTATAAAATCAACTACAGAAGTTGGTGTGTACCAAACACCTCTTGCTTTTCTCAGTTTTGGATTATACTCACCTAAAAATGTTTCATAAAAGTGTATGACGGGGTCAGTTCTTCCAGCTTGTGCTGTATAGCTTACAAAAAGTTTTTCTATGTTTGTAGCTAAAAATATCTCCGCTAAACTATCTATAATCCATATAAGCCTATCATCACACTCAACGCCACCTATGTAGTTAAAGAGTCCTCTTAAAAAGGGGTTTGATTTTGGTATGAGGTACTGAGCTTCTTGTCGGCTAAAATCTTGCAGGGTTTTATCGTGAAGTCTTGCAGTAAAGAGTCCATAAGCTATGGTTTGTGCATAAATATCTGCAAAACTAGAGGGGGTAATGTCGTGTATGATGTTTTGTTTAAACACTTCTAACTGCTCTTTTAAAGAGTTGTTAGCATTACTCTCCTCATCACTCAAAATCGCTTTTTCAATGACATCTTCTAAGAGTCTTGCTTTTCCTGCCATAAGTTTAGCTAGTCGTGATGCGCCTGTAATAGTTTGAGATACAAAAGAGACAAAATCTTTTATGGCATTTATAAAAGACTTGAAACTATCTTCTATAGCTATGATTTTATCATCTTCTATCTTTGCTATTTTGATTTTTTGTATCAATACACCATTTTTATAAAACCAAAAATCTAAATAATCAGTGATGATAAGATTATCTAAGGCGTTTTTATATCTATCAAACTGCTCTTTGTACTCTTTGCTATCCAGTGCTTTATTTATATCTTTTGCTTCAATATATCCTAAAGGTATATCTTTTTTGGTGATGCTATAGTCAGGAGCACCAACATCACGAATGCGAGCAGGTTCATTAGTCACGATGATGTCATCATCATTTATGATTTGATTTAAAAGTTCTTGTAAATCACCTCTATAGCTATGCTCTCTAGCGTTTCGTGTTTGAAAAAGTCGGTTTAGATTGTTTATGTAGTTTTGTAGTTGCATTTTATGATACTTTTTTATTATAAAAAGAGATTAAATCTTTTTTAATTTTTAATTCTATTAAAGTCATTATAATTCCTGATTTTTTCATCTCTGTAAAAGTTATATTTGATATTTTAGCTAAAGATTGATTTATATTGATTTTGTTCATACAACGGCGAAGCTGAGCTCGTTTAGAGCTCAGCTTGTTAGATATCTTTGCATTTATATGCTGGTACAGGTATGGTAGTTATTTCTTTTCCCTCTTTACTATAGTATGCATATGTGACAGTGATGTCATTTTTAACAAATATTTCCATACCTTGTGTTGTGCATACATAGTTTGTTACTTTTTCAGTAAGTCCATCTTTAATTTCTTTAGCCGTTACATCATTAATGGAATAGTTAACTAAGGTATAGTTATATCTAAAAGTTTTATTAATACCAACTGTAGCATCCAACCTAGTTTCAGAGTCTACCATCATTGGTAAATTTTGATTTAATTCACTAGCAGTTTTTATCAACATTGAATTAAAGTTTGATTCTTTTTTTGATGAACTATATGTCTCCACTGAAGCCTTTCCAATAACAATAGCAACTATCACTGCAACTACACCTAAAACTTTGAGTATTATACTTTTCATAAATATCCTTTTGTGTATATAACGGTTGAAGATAGCCAATAAATTGCCGCTAGGTAATTTATTGGCTACTCTGTTTTGTTATGTCTTTATTACACAAGTGCTTAGTGAATTACAATTAAAGTTATAAAATTTTTCACCTAGTTTTAAAAATATAAAATC
>JAJRPV010000036.1 GCA_024280575.1 Campylobacterales bacterium | reverse complement strand
TTGCTGAACCACCTGGATTTGCTGAACCACCTGGATTTGCTGAACCACCTGGATTTGCTGAACCACCTGGATTTGCTGAACCACCTGGATTTGCTGAACCACCTGGATTTGCTGAACCACCTGGATTTGCTGAACCACCTGTTACGGTATTTACCTCCTGGTTAGCTTGCTGAACTTTTTCTTGCACATTTTTTACAGTTGTTTGAACTTCTATATATTTGTAAGCTTTTTTTAGTTTAGTTTGCCTGATATCCTCTCTTCTGTTTTTTAGAGGAGCTATAGGGGGTTTCCCTTGTCTTACTATGGTATATTGGCCAGCAGGTATAACTCTAGAAATTCCTTGTGCAAATACTACAATAGCATGTTTATCGCATTTAATGTAGTCTCTTGTTTCATTTGTTGTGCCCTCAAAAACTGTGCCTCTGATACCTATAGTTGCATTTCTTGTTTTGAATTTAAAGTTTTTTCTAGCCACTTTCCCGATTTTGCCTGATATGGTTTTAAAAAAACCTTGAGTAACTTTAAATTTTGATTTTGATTTTTTTGTGTTGTCAAACATATAATCTTCTATTTTAAAGTTTGTATTTTTGCCTAGAGTAATAGTAGTTTTGTCATTAAACACCATTTTGGCTGAACCATTAGTGGATGTTCTTACTATATCCCCAATCTCTAGTTTTGAGTTAACATGTATTTTTATGGCCCTGTTTTTCCTTAGCAGGTTTACATCGCCAGTAACTGATGCAAACTCTCCTACGCTTGCAAATAATGTACTTACAAGCAATAAAACAAGCAATAGATATTTCAAAAATTTCAAAATGTCCTCCTTAGAAAATTTTAGATATTATTAGGCTTAATGTATCTTTTTTATAACTATTCCAATCTACATTGGAATTATTGTCTATGTGATTATAATTTAATGAAACTGTAAAGTATTTTTTGATTTTTTTAGACAACCCTATGAAATATGTTGTTTTCCTGTCATCTCTTAATCTTAAGTTAAAGTCTCTGTCGTTATAAGCTATGTCCTTATACTGTAAATTTAAATCTAAAATCAGACCATTTAAAAATTTTTTGGTATATCCAAAATCAAATAAATACTCTTTTCTGCTTATATCGATTCTTCCTAGTTTATTTTTGGATACATTGCTTAAGGATAATTGGTATTTGATTAAGCTTCTGTTTGATATATAGTGATTTATTTTTAGAGAAATAGAAATATTTTTGGAATCTCTAGCTGTGTCTATGCTTTGTATGTATCTGTATGTTTCATATGATAGTTGCAAATCAGCATAAAAAGTGTTGTTTAGATTTTTATATATTCTAAGACCGAGACCATAGTCATACATATAGTGGTGCGACTTGTAATGCATGTCTTCGAGTATAACAAGAGGTTTTATATATAAACCATATCCTGTGAAAGACGGACCGCTTTTTAAAGAAGCAAGTAAGAAATTCTCATCAGAATATCTCAAGCCGCTTCTATTGTATATCAGCAAGTTATCGTTCCATTTCACTTCTGGATGGTTTGGTATCTTATATTGATGAGCGATATACAAAACTGTATCTATAAAATTATCTTCTTTAATATTCTTTTTATTATCAAGTTTGTGCGTATCATTGTGTGTATTGTTGTCATTTGTGATTCCTAGAGATGTGTATACCGTAAAATTATGTAGTTTTGTTCTGCTCTTAATCATTCTTAAGTATTTTTTTACCTCTTTTATATAGGCTTTTTCTGTGATTGTTGTTAGTATTTTTTTGCTTTTATATAGTCTTTTTCATAAAAATATATTTTTGCCAAATAGAGTCCAGCTTCACTATTGTGTGATCTTTTATATAAAGGTAAAAGTACTTTTTTTGCTTTTTCAAATTCTCCTATGTTGTAGGAAGTTTTTGCGAGATATATAGTTACATAGTTATTCTTTTTATTGTGAGTATGGAGTATATAAAATTTTTCATATGCTTGAATAAATTTTGCATTATTGTAAAGTTTTTTTGCATCATCAAATGTGGATGAAAATAGTACTGATGATAAAAAAAATAGGATCAAAATATATCTCAAAACTTACCCACCTTGTTAAATTGATTACTTAAAAATTTATAATAAATATAATCTATAGTATATATCGGTAATATTTTAAAAAAGATAACAATTTTGATATAATAAAATAAAAATATGGAATAAAATATGCAAATTGTACTAAATTCTCCACTTGATATGCATCTGCACCTTAGAGATGCAGATATGTTAAAGAGAGTAGCGCCTCTTAGTTCTTTTAGTTTTTCCGGTGCTATCATTATGCCAAATTTGGTTCCTCCTATAACAACAATAGAGGCACTTTTGGAGTATAGACAGAGAATTTTGAGCTCTACATGTAGAGATAATTTTAAACCGCTTATGACTCTCTTTTTTAAAAATGATTACAGTTATAATTTTTTGAAAGATGCCAAAAAATATATAGCTGCAGTAAAACTCTACCCATCTGGTATTACTACTAATTCGGAGGGTGGCGTAAGCAACATGGATATTGGTGGACTCAGAGATACATTTGAAGCGATGAGTGAACTTGGGATTCCTCTCTTGGTTCATGGTGAAACAAATGGCTTTGTTATGGATAGAGAAGAGGAGTTTGGCTCTGTTTATGAGCAGTTTGCCAAAAACTTTCCAAAACTCAAAATCGTTATGGAACATATCACTACAAAACATAGTGCTGAACTTCTTGATAGATATGAAAACTTATATGCTACCATCACCTTGCATCATCTATACATTACGCTAGATGATGTAGCAGGCGGTATGCTTTTGCCACATCTTTTTTGTAAACCAATTGCTAAAAGACCCGAAGACAGAGATGCTCTTTTGAAGTTGGCTCTATCTGCTCATCCAAAAGTGATGTTTGGAAGTGATTCTGCACCACATCCTGTGGATAAAACAGAGAGCTGTGGTTGTGCGGCGGGAGTCTTTACTGCACCTATTGCTCTTCAAGCTTTGGCTATGTTATTTGAAAAGCATGGAAAGCTAAAAAACTTACAAGCTTTTGTAAGTGATAATGCAACATATATATACGAGTATGAACCTATAAAGAAAGAAGTAGTATTGGCAAAAGCTCCTTTTGTTGTTCCCAAATCATATGAAGGCGTGGTGCCTATGTTTGCGGGTGAAGAGATTTCTTGGAGTATTAAAAATGTCCGCTAATATACTGGTTTTGGAAGACAATGAGCTTTTGTTGGAGACCTTAGAGGAATTTTTAACTGACGAAGGCTATAGTGTTAAACTTGCCAAAACCGGCAAAGAAGCAATAGAGTTTACCTATAAAGAACAATTTAATCTATTTTTGTTGGATGTCAAAGTTCCTGATATCAGCGGATTTGAATTTCTGAAAAGTATGCGTGATATAGGCTGTGAAACGCCTGCTATATTTTTGACATCACTTCGTGACAAAGAGAGTTTGGCTCAGGGTTTTAGTCTCGGTGGTGATGACTATATCAAAAAGCCTTTTGATTTGGATGAACTGCTGTATCGTATCAAAGCAGTGCTATTAAGAAAATCTGAAAATGAAGAAAAGATACATGTGTGTGATGAATTTTATATAAATACACAAAGAAAAAGAGTTTTTAACGGAGGAAATGAATTGGATATCAATCCAAAAGACTATGAGCTTTTGTGCTTATTGATTGAAAATAGAAATAAAGTTGTAACAACAGAAATGATAGTGGAAAAATTATGGAAAAATGAAGTTGCAAATCTAGGTTCATTAAGGGTTTATGTAACAAATTTAAAAAAAGTTTTTGGAAAAGATTCTATTTCTAATATCAGAGGCATTGGGTATAGATTTGAAAAATAGTGAAAAAAAACTTATATATTTAAATACCGTTTTAATGAGTATTTTTGCAATTTCTATTTTCTATATAGGTTATTTTGTTGAAAAAATTTCCACAACAAAAGAATTTAGATATATCCTGTCTTTTGTTATTATTGCATTGATTATGCTTTTTTGCTACTCCTTGTCAAAGTACTTTCTGAAAAGATTATTTAAAACAAATCAATTGCTGAATTTATTATTAAAAGATACACTGCATGAATTAAATATTCCTCTTTCAGTTATAAAAGCTAATACCCAAATGTTAATTTCAGGCGAAAATGATGAAAAAAAATTAAAAAAATATAATAGAATTCAAAAAGCAGGAGCTGAATTATATGGTTTATATGAGGATATTGACTATTACATAAAAAAAGAGACAAAAAATGAGGTAAGAGAAAGGTTTGAATTATCAAAATTTGTATCTGAAGAAGCAGAAAAATTTGAAATATTATATCCTGAAGTAACTATTAGGAAAAAATTAGAAAAATTAAATGTATTTACAGATAAAAGAGGTCTTTCTAAAGTAATCAATAATCTTTTAGCAAATGCATTAAAATACAACAAAAATAATAATGATATTTTTATTGAATTAAGCTATAATAATCTAATTATTCAAGATAAGGGTATTGGGATAAGTAAATCTGAGTTATTTCTAATATTTGATAGGTATTATCAAGGGAAGAGTAATAAGAATGGTCATGGGATAGGTTTGAGTATAGTAAAAGCATTTTGCGATGAGTATAACATCTTTATAAATATTGATTCAGATATAAATATAGGCACAAAGATTAGTTTGGATTTTAAAAATATAATTTTAAAAGGCTGACAATTGGAAGAAAAATTTAGAGACAATTTTGCTGACTTTATCACAGACTTTAAGGAAAAATTTATAGAATTTTTCTCTTCGCAATGCAGTAACTATGATTATGCTTTAAATAAAGAAGACACAAGAAGCATCGCTATAGATATATTGGATAATTTATTTGCTGACAAATTAGATTTTAACCACATATCTGATGAAAATATTTTTCAAATGAAAATAGACGGTGTATTTATGGGCTTTTTATTAAATAAGAGTTTGCTCAATATTTTGGAAAATTATACTTTTTTTCTACAAAAAAGAGATGATTCTAGCTTGCTGTTTGTCGAAAAACTAACTACGCATTTTCGTAAATTTTCACGACTATTTGAGAATTATGTAAGTTATAATGTTGATAATAACAATAAAACTATTAATTTTGGAGATAATAATTATATATACTCCAGTAATAATATTTTGGATATTTTTAAGAATATAAAAAATGAAAATAAAAGTATAGAATTTATGAATTTGTATCAAGGTTACCCAATAATAAATGAAGGTAAAATCATTGATATAGATGATGAAGAGGTAGTTTTTGAAGTAAAGAATGAGCTTCAGGAGATTGCTATGAAGCTCGAAGGCAAAGCATATATCGTAAAAAATGAATTTTTTAATAGACACATTAAAGGAGATATACTTTATAGTAATTATACAAACAACACCATTGTTTTGAATAATTTCACTTATCTTTTAAATCTTCCGGCTGCTCAAAGAAAGTACCCTAGAATTTATCCTAAAATTCTAATAATTGTAAAATTATTGGGAGATGAACAAACTCCGGTAATAGGTAATTTATATGATTTGTCCCGAAATGGGATGGGTCTGATTAGTGAAGACAATAGAGGTTATTACAATGGTGCAAGAGTATCGATTGAGTTTCAATTGACATATTTGGGAAATAAGTACACAATAAAAACGGCTGGAGAAATTGTAGATATTATGCAGTACATGAATTCTTTTAGATATTGTTTAAAGATTTTTCCAGATTCAGAAAATTTAACAAAAATAATCAAATATATTGAAGTTAGAAAAAAAGAAATATTAGATGAACTTAGAAGGGAATTTGGTGACTATATCCTTTAGTCTGATTTTGATTGAAATGTAAAGAGCATTTTTAAGCTCTTTACATTCCGCCTTGTTGTTTCATCCTGTTTTCTATTTTTCTACCGATAATTGATAAGCTAAATGTAATTGCAAAATATATTGCAGCAATTACCAGCCAAGTCTCAAAAGGAGAAAAAGTATTCGAGACTATCTCTCTACCAACTTTCGTTAAATCCGTAATAGATATTACGGAAACCAAAGAAGAATCTTTTACCAAAGCTATAGTTTCACCAACAAGTGTCGGAAGAGCTCGTTTGAAAGCTTGAGGCATAATAATGCTTGACATAGTTTGAATATAATTCATACCAAGTGATTTGGCAGCTTCAGTTTGCCCTTTATCTATAGATTGTATAGCACCTCTCAGGACTTCAGCTATATAGGCTCCATAAAACAAACCAAGAGATATAGCACCTGCATAAAATCTTTCTATACTAAAAATTGTTGCAATAATAAAATAGAAGATAAATATTTGCACCAATAGAGGAGTTCCTCTGATGACGGCTATGTAAAAAGTTGCTATATCTTTTAGAAAATAATAATTTGATATTCTCATAAAAGCTAAAATTGAAGCCAAAATAAAAGCAATCACCAGTGCAAGCCCTGAAACTTCTAAAGTTACAAAAAGACCATTTAAGATAGGTCCTTGTTTCCAGGTTGTTGTTGTTGCCAAGTCATCATCTTGGTACACATTTTCATTATTGCCAACTAAGATTTTATACCCACTAGGTATTTTAATATCTTTTACTCCACTTTCGCCTTTGATTTCAATAGAGTTGTTTTTAAGCACAGCTATACCGTCAAAAGGAGCCTCGATAGTAACTTCTTTCTGATAAGCAAAATACTTAGGGACACTATTCCATTTCCATATATAGTTCATATTTGTCGAAGCTATAAAAAGAGAGTATCCCAATATTATGAAAAAACAAACGGCCACAATGTGACCGACTGTTTTATTTTCTAAAATAGGTTGATGTTTTTTTGTCAAACTACATTACCTTTTTTTGCCAAGCAACACTGTTAAACCATTTGTTGTATATTCTTTCATATACACCATCATGTTTTGCTTGATTTAAGAAGTTGTTTAGCCAGTTAAGAAAATCAGGATCACCCTTTCTTACAGCCCAGCCTAATGGCTCATATGTTAGAGGTTTGTCTAAAAAAGCAAGTTTCCCCTTCCCTTTTGCCGCGTAAAAAATTGCATTATATGGTTTGTCATATACAAAAGCATCGGCTTTTCCATTCATCACTTCCTGAACAGCATCAGCTTCAGTATCAAAAGTTCTTATTTTTGCATGTTTGAACATTTTTCTTGTAGCAATTTCACCGGTAACTCCTAGTTTTGTTACGACTGTATTGCCTTTTTTATCTATATCTCTCCAAGATTTGCCGGCAAATTTTTTCTTTGCCAGAATTGTTTGTCCTATGCTTATGTATGGATTTGCAAAGTTGATTTTTAAGTTTCTCTTTTGAGTAACTGTCATTCCAGAAGCTATAATGTCATATTTTCCAGTTAAAAGACCGGCAATTATACCATCCCAAGCAGTTGGAACTAATTTTAATTTAACTCCCATAGCCTTTGCCATAGCTTTCATCATATCAACATCAAAACCAATAATTTGACCTTTTTTACTTTTCATCTCAAAAGGCATATACCCAGCCTCAAGTCCAACTCTAAGTTCACCTCTTTGCAAAACCGCATTTAGAGTCGATTTTTGCCATAAGCCGATATCATCAGCAGCCAAATTTAGTCCTAGCATTATAAGTAATGCAGCTACAATTTTCTTCATATTTTCTCCTTTGAATTTTATATTTCTCACATAATCATTTTGTGAGGCTCAGACCAACGGGAGGATTTGCCTCTAAGAAATGATTATGTGAGAAATATAAAATGTTTTTTAGTGTGTCAATATTTCTTGTAAAAATTTCTTTGCACGATCTGTTTTTGGATGCGTAAAGAAATCTTCAGGCGTTCCTTCTTCTAGTATTTCACCTTCATCCATAAAAACTACTCTATTGCTTACTTCTTTTGCAAATCCCATTTCATGGGTTACTACAACTATGGTAAAATGTTCTTTTGCCAGATTTCTCATAACATCCAAAACACCGCCAATCATCTCAGGATCCAGTGCGCTAGTAGGCTCATCAAAAAGCAAAACTTTAGGCTTCATGGCAAGTGTCCTTGCTATCGCTACTCTTTGTTTTTGTCCGCCACTTAGCTCGCTAGGGTATCCCGCAGCTTTTTCTACCAGACCAACTTTTTCAAGTAGCTTTAGGCCAATTTCATCGGCATCATGTTTTGAAATCTTTTTTACTTTTGTTTGAGCAATTGTGATATTTTGTAATATAGTTAAATGAGGAAAAAGATTAAAGTGTTGAAATACCATGCCGGTTTCTGCTCGAAGTTCATTTAATTTTGTCGTTTTGGCATATGCATCTATCCCGTCAACAAACAAATCTCCACTATCTATGTCTTCTAGTCTATTTATGCATCTAATGAGAGTTGATTTTCCACTGCCACTTGGTCCACATATAACAACAATTTCACCTTTTTTTACTTCAAAATCAATATTTTTAAGAGCATGAAAATCTCCAAAATATTTATCGACATGTTTCATGCTGACTATAGTGTCCATCTATACCTTTCAATTTGTGTTCGATTTGTAATTCTAGCAATTATAACTAAAAGAAAGTTGAAGATATCATTAAAATTGTATATTTGTTGCTTATTTTCTAAAAAAATGTTCTTTTTGCGTATTTTTAGATAAAATTACAGTTAATCAATTTTATTAGAGGGGATGTTAGAGTGTCAAAATTGAGAGAATACGGTGCTGATTTTTCACTTTTTTTAGTGGCACTCGCTTGGGGCGGTACTTTTTTTATAGTTCAAGACGCTGTTAATAAAACTCCTGTTTATGTATTTTTATTTTGGAGATTTTTTTTATCATCTTT
>JAJRPV010000035.1 GCA_024280575.1 Campylobacterales bacterium | reverse complement strand
TTTACTTCAAGATTTCCGGTGGCTATGGAGAGTTGGAAACGCCTAGTCCCATTTCGAACCTAGAAGCTAAGCAACTCATCGCCGATAATACTGCAGCTTACTGTTGTGGAAATGTAGGTCGCTGCCGGATTCTTGAATTTATTCTTCTTTTTCAATCCACATAATTTTTTAAACTAAAGTACTTAGTTTTAATTTCAATACATTTATTATTACTTAAATCTTTATAATTAACAATTCTTTTTATTTTTTTACTACTATTTTTACAATTATTTTGACGAAAATTAGAATTTTTACCAAATGGTTTTGTCTCAGCAAATTTTGTATAAAGGTATAAAAAAATAAGTGCCCAAAGTGCATAAAAAATTATCTTTTTTATCTTTCTATTCAATTGTTATGTCCTAAGTTTTTATGGTCAAGTACTTGTCACAGGGTTTATTCCTGTGTAGTTCTCTTATGAGGTCAATTGATAATTTTCCCTACCTATATGTTTTTCATAAACTCCCAAATACTTTATCTCTTTTGCAAAAAATTGAAGTTCATCTAGGGCTAGTTTATATTTTTTTTCATTCGGATGTGCTTCGATATCAATGTGAAATCTACTTACCTGTAAAGAACCTGTCATTGAATAACTTTCTAACTTCAACAAATTTACACTATTTGTAGCAAATCCACCAAGTGCTTTATATAAAGCTGCGGGAATATCTCTTACATGAAATATAAGCGATGTTATGTAGTTTTTGTTTTTGTTAAATTCTGGTATTGTGTTTTCTCTTGAAAGAATTATAAATCTAGTTACATTTCCTTTTAAATCGCCAAAATACTCTCTCAGGATTTCTAGATTATATAACCTTGCTGCAAGTTTAGATGCGATTGCTGCATATGTTTTATCATTTCTATCACTTATTTCTTTAGCAGATCCCGCTGTATCAAATTTTGCAACTGCTGTTAAATTTAAATCAATAATATTTTTGTAACATTGTGCTAAAGCTTGTGGATGAGAGCCAATATATTTTATATCTTTAAGTTTACTTCCTCTTATGCCTAATAAACAATGATTAACAGGTTCAAAATGTTCGCTTACGATAAAAAGGGATGATTTTGGAATCAATCTGTATATCTCTTCAACTCTCCCGGCAGTTGAATTTTCGACAGGAATCATAGCAAAATCTGCTGTTTTGTTTTCTACTAATTTCATAGCATCTTCAAAGCTTTCACATGCAATTGATATGGACTTTGGCAATGCATTTTTACAAGCAAGATGAGAGTAAGCACCCTCAACCCCTTGATATGCTATGACTTTATCATTCATTTTTTACCTTATATTAAATATAGTATTTTACCAAATGATTGCTAAAAATATAGTATAATTCATAATGAACGCTCAAATCAATCAAAAAAAAGCCTACATGTATGGCTTTATGGCAGTAATTTTATGGTCAACGGTAGCTAGTGCTTTTAAAATAACTTTATTATACTTTACTCCTGAACAATTACTTTTTTATTCTGTCTGTTTTTCTTTGATAATTTTATTTGTTTCTATCGTCAAAGATAAAAAAATTCAACTTTTATTTAGTTATACGAAGAGAGATTATATTAAACTCATGATACTTGGAATTATAAATCCTTTTTTGTATTATTTGATTCTTTTTAAAGCTTATGATTTGCTTCCCGCCCAGGTTGCTCAACCTATCAATTATACTTGGGCATTAACACTTAGTTATTTATCATTTTTTATTTTGAAGCAAAAATTAACTCTTTATGATTTTTTGGCAGGAATTATTTGCTATATTGGTATTTTGATTATATCGACAAGAGGAGATATTTTCAGCTTTCAGCTTTCATCAACTCTTGGTGTGATTCTTGCATTTTCTTCAACAATTTTATGGTCATTGTATTGGATTTATAATACAAAGTCAGATGTGGATTTAATCATAAGTCTTTTTATAAGTTTTTTAAGTGGATTTGCAATGATTATTTTATATATGTTTTTGTTTTCCAAGTCTTTTGAGATTAATTTGTATGGCATATGGGGCTCTGCGTATATTGGTTTTTTGAAATGGGAATTACTTATATATTTTGGTTAAAAGCGATGAAACTGACGAATAATAGTTCAAAAATAGCAAACTTGATATTTATCTCTCCATTTTTATCACTAGTTTTTATCTATTTGTTGGTGGGAGAGAAAATTTTACTTTCAACTTTTGTGGGACTTGTTTTGATCATTTTAGGACTTTTGCTTCAACAAAAAAAAGAGAAAAAAATCTTTGAATTTTAGAAAAAATAGGGTATAATACCGACCTTATTAATATGTGCGTTCATAGCTCAGTTGGATAGAGCACTGGTTTGCGGTACCAGCGGTCGGGGATTCGAATTCCTCTGAGCGCACCATCTTTCAGTAATTTTACAAAATAATAACAATTAAAAAATTATTTAAGACATAAAGTGCTATCATATGGTAAATCCATAGGGTTAGACATCATGAAAAAAATTAGAGATTTTTTTGTATATTTAATATTCGGCAACAAAGATTTACAAGTTGTAAAATATTTTAAAAGAGTTTTTGAAGAGAGTTTACTGCATTCTAATATTCAAATCGATTTTATTTCAATATTTTTCTTTTTAGGCAGATGGTTGCCCTTGGCAATAGCCATAGGAATAACAACTGGCATAATAGCCTCCTTGATGGACTTAGCTGTTGTTAATATAAATACTATATTATCTAGAGATTTAATCTACTTTTTTTTATATCCTCTTTTTGTTGCGATAATTACAGGGCAAGTTATAAAAAATAATTCTGATGTTGGAGGTCCTGGTATTGGGTATTCCATCTTGCATTTAAAATCTACAAAATATATAAAAATAAAATCATTGTTCTATAAGTTGATAATATCAATTTTGACACTATCTGGTGGTTTTATAGCAGGACGCGAAGGACCTTCGTTTTTCTTGGGAGTCGGTATTGGTGAGTGGATGGGAAAAACCTATGGCTTTGGTAAAAGATTTAAAGGTATGCTTGGTCTTATTGGTGGAGGGGCATTTACAGGAGCACTTTTGAAAGCACCATTGGGAAGTTCAATTTTTGCAATGGAATTAGAAAACACATATAACTTTAATTATAAACCTTTTATTCCTCTCATAGTAGCTTCAATTGTAAGTTATCTCACTTTTTCGTTTTTCAGAGGAAATCATGCTTTTATACAGCTTCATAGTAGGGCTATTTGGACGCTAGATAGTATACCTTATATAATAGCTATGGGTTTAGTGATTTCTATTATAATTTATATTTATACCCTTATGTTTCATTTCTTTTCAAAGCTTGCAAAAGCAATATCAGCAAACAGGAGACCTTTTATAGGTACTTTATTATCCTTGCCTTTTATCGCAGGATTATATTATTTGACAAATGATATAAATATTTTTTCCGCTCCAGTAAATTTGAAAATTCTTTCAACCATGGCACAGATAAATTTTTCAATTAGTACAGATGTTATTATAGTATGTTTTACGATAATAATCACTTGTCTTACCTTGGGGTTTGGGATACCTGGAGGATTAATATTTCCAGTTTTGATTATAGGTGCTGCGATTGGAAATATCTTTGGGCATATTTTTCCAAGTCAATTGGTAATGTATACACTTGCTGGTATGGGAGCTGCTTTATCCGCTGGTGCAAAAACTCCACTCGCTGCTATAGTTATGATTACTGAGATGAGCCACGATGATGTTGTTATTCCTATGACAGCTGCGGTTATAACTAGTTATCTTGCTAGTTTTGGATATAGCCTTTATCTTGGACAAGAAAATATATTTAAAGGTAGTTTGAAAGATTTTACATCTTACACAACACAAAATCAAAATGATAAAAAAATGATAAAAACCATAATGAGACCACTACACGGTAGCAACCCTCCGTATGGATTACAAGACTAAATGATATAATCTATAATTTTTTTAGCCCCATTAGGTTTGATTTCATTTTTTAATCTAGTTGAGATATCTTTAAAATCTATATTTTTTATGTCTTTCAAAATAGTGTTTGCTTCTAGTTCATTTTCTCTTTTGAGCAAGGCCAAGTTTTTATATACCAAAGCTTTTGCATTGTAATATTGGTGGTCACCTGCTGCATAGGGGTATGGAATAAAGAGAGCAGGTATGCCAAGTGCACAAAGTTCCCAAAGTGTGCTAGCTCCTGATCTGCTTATTGCGAAATCTGCTTTTGAGATTTTTTCTATTAAGTTAGATGAAAAATCAAAAACATCTGCTTTTATGTTATGCAATTTATAAAAATTTTGCACTTTTGTAAAATCATTTTTACCGGTTTGATGAATAATTTGAATATTATCATTTTTTAGTTTTTCTGCTAAATTTAGAGCAAGATTATTTATAGCACTTGAGCCCTGGCTTCCGCCTAAAAATATAATTGTTTGAAGTTTTGTAATTTTTTTTTGATGTTTGAAAAAAGATAAATCAACAGGGTAATCTTTTATCTTACTGTTTTTATCGTAAGAGCTAAAAAACTCTTTTGCAAAAGGTCTTAATATCTTATTTAGTTTACCAATAGAGGCATTTTGCTCATGAATGTAAAGATTAACAGAGCTTCCGATGGTTGCAAATGAAGCAGGAGCTGCCGAATATCCACCTACACATATAAGGCTTTCTATACTGTTTTGTTTGAAAATTTCTCTGCATTTTAGGGATGATTTGAAAATTTCAGCCAAAGAGGATAATTTTTTTAAGCCCTGTTTATTTACAACACCTTGTGAATTTAAAAAGTATTTTTGGCTAAATCCAATTTCGTTTTCAAACCATGCTTTGTCTTGCCCTCTGTTTGAACCTATATAAACCGGTTCTATTCCTTTTTTATTTAATGCATTCTTGAGAGCTTTGACGATGGAGAGATGACCTCCCGTGCCACCACCACTAAGTGCAATCACAGTTTTGCCTTTTTGCTTACCATGAGTACCATCCCTAGTCCGACACTTAGAGCAAGCATAGAGCTTCCTCCATAGCTTAAAAATGGCACAGCTATACCTTTTATAGGGGTTAAAGAAGTTATACCATAGGCATTCATTAGAAATGAAAAAACAATCAAAAGTCCAATGCCTACAGAAAAAAGATAATATACGCGATTATCACTTCGGTTTGCAATTCTAAATATTCTGTATGTAACTAGAAATATAGCTAAAGTAACAATGGATAAACCGATGAAGCCTATCTCTTCCGCAATTCCAGCTAATACAAAATCGGTATGAACTTCACTTAAAAAACCTAATTTAAAAGAGCCTGAGCCGATACCCTGCCCAAAAAGACCACCATGGTTTATGGCATTTAATGAGTTCGAAATTTGATAAGGCTCAGGTGCGTTATCTACTCTTAATGTTTTTGCTAAACTATCTGGAAGAACCGATAAAACCATATTTTGAATAGTCCCCCACCAAACTTTTATCCGTAAAATTCTATGTTGTGAAGTAAATATAGCTAAAATAAAAATTGCAATAGATCCGGCGATTGATATCATAAACAACTTAATGCTTGTCCCAGCAAAAAAAAGCATAATTGCCAATGTCAAAGCAAGAACAATAACTTGTCCTAGGTCATTTTGCATAACTGCTATAAGATAAACAACCAATACAAAAACAGCAACATATGGTAAAATTAATGTTAACTCATCTTTTAAAGATTTTTTCTTTTCATCAAGTTTTCTAGCAAAACTCCAAGCTAAAAAATATACAAAACCAATCTTAAAAAACTCTACAGGAGCCAATGAAAAACCAGGAAGTCTTATCCATCTTTTTGCTCCACCTGCACTAGTAACCATACTTTCAGGAAGAAAGTGCATAATTCCCATCAAAAAAAGACAAATGAGAAATATGCTAAAGCCCATGATAGTTAGGCTTTTATCAGGGTTAAATCTTGATATTGACCACATAATCAAGATTGAAAACATTCCTACTCCAAATTGTCTTATAAAAAAGTGAAATTCGCTATATCCAAAATATATATTTGTAAAAACAGGCAACGACAATGAAAATACAATGCCTACAAATATACAAAAAGAACTTAGAATAAATAATGTTTTATCAGCTTGCATGGGACTCTTTATTTTTTTAATATTATATACAAAAAGTATTAAAGAATTGCTTTGCAAAATTATTATAAAGAGGAATGGTTTTTGCTTGATATAGTGTAGAAAACAAAAATACAGTGAGGAAAATATGTCATTTGAGATAAGCAAAGCACATTCAATGTTAGCAGCAGGTATGAGTGCAAGGGCGATGAGACAAGAACTTATTGCATCAAATATTGCAAATATTGATACACCTTATTATAAAGCAAGAGATATAGACTTCGAAACTGCTTTGGTTGAAAAAGAGAAGCAATTGTATGGTATTGATAATACAAATAAGCTAAAAATGGCAAAAACTAATAAATCACACATGAGTGGATATAATATCATAGACAATAAAAAGGCAACTATATATCTAAGAGATGGAATGACTCAGAGAAATGATGGCAATACGGTTGATTTAGATGTTGAGACAACAGAATTAAGCAAAAATGCAATAATGTATAGTGCGTTAACCGCAGCACTTAAAAAAGACAGTATGATTTTTAAAAGTGTCTTAGATGCATCAGCGAAAGTGTAGGAGTAAAAGATGGCATTTTTAAGTGATTTTGATATAAGTGGCTATGGGCTTTCAGCTCAGAGGTTCAGGATGAATGTGATTAGTTCAAACATTGCTAATGCAAATACAACTAGAACAAGTGAGGGTGGTCCTTATCAAAGAAGAGAAGTGATTTTTAAAGCGCACAATTTTGATAAAGCATTGAATGATGAGCTTAAAGATAGTAATAATATGTTAAAATATGAAAATCCGCTAGATGATTCTTTTTTGCAGGAAAATGCAAATCCTGCTATAATGAGTGTGGTAGTGGATAAAGTTGTTAGGGACGAGAGTGCTTTTAAAATGAAGTATGATCCTTCAAGTCCAGATGCAAATAAAGAAGGATATGTTGCATATCCAAATATAAATCCAGTTATAGAAATGTCCGATTTAATAGAAGCGACAAGAGCTTATCAGGCAAATGTAGCGGCTTTTCAAAGTGCAAAAGCTATGGCACAAAGTGCTATAGATATTTTAAGAGGGTAAGAGATGCAAGATAGTATTGGTAAAATTTCGTCATTATTAGATAATGTAAGTGCTAAAAAAAATGTAGTTAATGATGATGGTGGTGATTTTTCAAAAGTATTAGAAAAAAGCTTGTCTGAAGTAAATGGTCTTCAAGAAGATAGTCAAAAAGCTATGTCAGATATGGCAACAGGTACAGTTAAAGATTTACATCAAGCTGCAATTGCAATAGACAAGGCAGAGCTTAGTATGAAAATGATGTTAGAAATAAGAAATAAAGCACTAAATGCATACAAAGAGATATCTAGAACACAAATATAACTTTCTGATAAACCCCTAGTAAAATTAAAAGAGAATTAATGCAAAATATTAAGCCCAAAACTTATAAAATAATTTTTCTATTTTTTATTGTTACTCTTGGATTTATAGTATTTTTAGGAGCTGCTTTCTATTGGTCAAGTGTCAAGCGAAGGCTTCCGACTTTAATCCATAAAGAAATCAACCATGCTTTAAGAGGGGATATAATAAGTAAAGATGGTTTCAGAGTTGCTACTAGTAAAAAACTATACAAAGTTACACTAGATACTAGAAATATAGACCCTGGGAAGAAAGAACTCTTCGTTAAATTATACTCTTTATATAGTGGTGATAGTCCAAAAAAAATCTTGAAAATTATCAATTCTCATTTTGGAATCGTCGTATTGTCTTATAAGATAGATTCCAAAAGAGCTAAGTATTTAAAAAATTTAGCAAGAAAGCTATATCTTTTGAGAGTTTTTGTGGCATATAATAATCCCAAAACAAAAGTAACATTTTTACACGGAATGAATATAACAGAAAGTGGCGAAAAAAGAATTTATCCAGCAGTTGACACGCTTACTCCGGTTATTGGTTATGTAAAAAAAATTGAAAAAGGAAAGATGACCAAAATTGTTGGTGTAAAGGGTATTGAAAAATATTATGAAGATAAGTTATCTCCCATACAAGATTCTGTTTTACAGGGAAAGAGAGATATATCAGGTGTTGTTATTTTGGATAGAAGTAGCAAATTTACTAAAAAAATCAATGGATTTAATATTTATCTGAATATTTCTCTAAAAATACAAAAAATTATAGAAAAGATTTTAGATGACAAAAAGAAATATTTGAATGCACAAGAGATAACAGCTTGCGTGATGGATAGTAAAACAGGGAAGATATTGTCTTTAGCTTCTAGCAATAGATATAATCCTGATTTTATAAGAAGATCGGATTATCCTTCCTTAAATGTGACAGCCGATGAATACTCATATGAGCCTGGATCTGTTATGAAACCTTTTACCTTTTCTCTTTTATTGAGGGCTAAAAAAGTGAACCCTTTTGATATCGTAAGAATATTCGGAGGTAAATTTAAAATAGGCAAAAAAACCATAAGAGATTCCCACAGTTATGAATGGCTTAGCGCAGAAGATATAATAGTCCATTCTAGCAATGTCGGAATTGCCCAACTTGCACAAAAATTAACTCCTATAGAATTTTACCAAGGGCTTAAAGATTTTGGATTTACTTTTAAAAGTGGTATAGATCTTCCTTATGAGGTGAGAGGTAGTATCCCGCCTTTATACAAATTTAAATCTGAAATTTATAAGGCTACTGTAGGATATGGATATGGTATGAGAGCAAACTTAATGCAATTAGTCAAAGCATATAATGTATTTAATAACAATGGAAGAATGGTAACCCCTGTACTTGCTAATAAGTTTTCTTTAGAGGACTCAGCTGCAAGAAAATTTAATTTTACAACGCAAAAACAAATTATCTCAAATGCTATTGCACAAAGAATGAAAAAAATATTGATAAAAACTGTTTTGAAAGGAACAGGTAAAGCTGCTATTTATGATGGTCTCGAGATAGGAGGAAAAACCGGCACGGCTCATATAGCTGCAAAAGGTGGATATAGCGAAAAATACAATAGTTCATTTCTTGGTTTTGCAAATGATAAAAAGCATAGATTTACAATAGGTGTTCTAGTTAGGGTGCCTAGAAAAAAATATTACTATTATGCTTCCTTGACAGCGGTTCCAGTTTTTAGACAAATTGTTGAAACTCTAGTTGAAGAGGGGTATTTGACCCCTAATCAATAATTCTTTTTTTGGCAGAAATTTCCAATGTGATAATGCTATCTTCTATCGTGCTAAGTCCACCTCTGTCGCCTGTTTTTAAATAATTTAAAAATGCTATTTGCTCTCTTAAGAGAGGTTCTTCTTTTTTTACCATACATTTTCTTATAACATATGAGTTATTTTTTTGGTATTCTGAAAATTCTGTCAAATCTTGCGCCATCAGATCTGCTTCAAAATATGACTCTTTAGTGGCCACTTCAATAGTTCTTTCTCTAAATGGAGTAAGCCAGTTGGTGGTAACGCTAGCAACAATATCGTGCTCTAGTTTAAAAGATAGTATTGCATTGTCTTCGTGATGGTTGTGGATTTTCCTTGAGCGGTATATATTTGTTTTTACAATTTCTCTTTGAGAAATGAAACGAATCAAATCTATATCATGCACTGATAAATCTGTCAGAATTCCTACATCTGCGATTCTTGGGGGAAAAGGTCCAACTCTTGTTATGCCAATACTGTAAATCTCTTGGTCTTTTATCTCTTCTTTCAGGGCTGCAACTACCGGATTAAATCTTTCTATATATCCCACGGCAACTTTGGCATTCATTTTATTTGCAATTTTTTGTATTTTGTGAGCTTCTTCTACGGTGGAGGCAACAGGTTTTTCTATAAAGATATCTTTGCCTTGTTTAAGGCATTTTATAGCAACTTCTTTGTGTAAGAATGTTGGTACTACAATCACACAGGCATCTATCTCTTCATTTTCTAGCATATCATCCACGCTTGAGTAAAAAGGTTCTTCATAATCACCGTTTTTAACGACATCGCATATGGCAACGAGTTTAAAACTAGCGATGCTTTTTATGATTCGGTAGTGATTTCGACCCATAGAGCCCAAACCTATAAGAGCTATTTTTTTCATGAAAATTCCTTAATGGTGTTTATTACCAAATCTTGTTGTTCTTTTGTGAGATATGGACTCATAGGGAGGCTCATGATTTGTGATGATATTTTTTCACTCACGGGAAAATCGCCATCTTTGTATCCAAGATATTCAAATGCTTCTTGTTGATGCAAAGATATAGGGTAGTGGATAGCGGTGGGAATGCCGGCTTGGTTAAGCTTTGATATTAAGTCATCTCTCTTTTCGTGTCTGATTGAATATTGTGCAAAGACACTTGTGTTTCCTTCTAATATTTTTGGAGGGATAACATTGCTATCTTGTAAAAGTTGATTATATCTAGCCCCTATTTCACCTCTTATTCTTATCTCATCTCTAACATATTTCATTTTCACATTTAAGATAGCTGCTTGTATAGCATCAAGCCTTCCATTTATGCCTATATATTTATGTTTGTATCTTTCTTCTTGCCCATGATTTGAGATAGTGCGGATCTTTTTTGCCAAAATATCATCATTTGTAAATACAGCTCCGCCATCCCCGTAACAACCAAGAGGTTTTGAAGGGAAAAAACTAGTGCACCCAATATCACTGAGATTACAAGATTCTTTGCCATTATAAGTTGCTCCAAGACTTTGGCAACCGTCTTCGACTACATGTAGTCCATGTTTTTTAGCAATTTTATTGATTTTATCCATATCGGAACATTGGCCATATAATGAAACAGGTATAATCGCTTTTGTTTTTGATGTGATTGCTTTTTCAATTAGATTGGCATCTATATTGTAAGTTTCTTCATCTATATCAACAAAAATTGGTGTTGCACCGACTAGTGCTATAACTTCAGCAGTGGATATAAAAGTAAATGGAGTAGTTATGACTTCATCTCCTGCTTTTATATCAAGAGCCATAAGGGATATGAGAAGAGCATCTGTACCGGATGAACAAACAATAGCATATTTTGATTCAACAAAAGTTGCTAAATCTTTTTCTAGTTTACTAACTTGAGGGCCAAGTATGAATTGTGTGGATTCAAGGACACCTAAAACTTCCGTATCAATTTCATCTTTATGCGTTTTGTATTGGGTTTTCAGGTCTATAAATGGTATTTTCATGATTAATTTGCCTTGTATTTGTAGTGTTTAGTAAATTTTACTAAAATTTGTCTAATAGAAGTATAAAAAAGAATAACTAATAGAAAGTAAATTATAGATACTTGCTATCATTGTTTAATGGCAATTTTCAGCAAGAAGGAGATTTTCCTTCTTGCTTTTCGTTTATTTCTTTTTCTTTTTATTAGCTTTTTTATTTTTTTTGGATTGACTTTTTTTCTTAGTTTTTGGCTTTTTGGCTTTTTTTATCTTTGTTTTAACTTTTTCCGCCGATACTTTACTTTTGCTTTTTTTTCTTGCTTTTGCTTTAGTCTTGCTTTTGGTTTTAACTTTTGATTTTCTCATGGTTTTTATTTTAGCTTTAGCTTTTGTTTTGTGGCTAACTCTTTTTTTAACGGCTTTCTTTTTTGTCACGGTTTTATTTTTAACATTATTTTTAACATTAGAAACTATATTTTTTCCAATACCTTTGATATTTAGCAAATCATTGGCATTTTTTATTCTATGGCTTCTTCTGTAGTTCATGATAGATTCGGCTCTTTTTACACCAATGCCTTTTATGCCCATAAGTTCATCTTTGGATGCGGTTTGTAAATTTATGGCAAAAACCCAAGAAACAAACATAACCAACAACAAAATCTTCTTTAACATATACCCTCCTTATGAAATTTTTAAACTTCAATAATTGTATCAAAGTTTGTTTAAAATATCTATAAAAGCATATTCTTATGCAATTTTAAATCCATTTTAGATAAAATATTATCTATTTATTTAATTTAGGATAAAACTTATGGATGTTAGAGCAGAATTTTTAAAATATTTCGAAGACAAGGGGCATACTTTGATGCCAAGTGCTCCTTTGGTACCAGATGATGCAACGCTACTTTTTGTTAACGCGGGAATGGTTCCTTTTAAGAGTATATTTACAGGAGAAATTCCCAGGCCAAATCCGCCACGAGCCACAAGTGCTCAAACTTGTATAAGGGCCGGTGGAAAACATAATGACTTGGATAATGTCGGCTACACTGCCAGGCATCATACCTTTTTTGAGATGTTGGGCAATTTTTCTTTTGGTGATTATTTTAAAGAGGAAGCCATTAAAAATGCTTGGGAATTTATAACGGTAAATCTACAGCTTCCAAAAGATAAATTATGGGTTACAGTTCACGACAGTGATGACGAAGCAGAAAATATTTGGCAAAAATATGTACCGTTGGAGCGAATAAAAAGATTTGGAGACAAAGATAATTTTTGGCAAATGGGAGATACCGGACCTTGTGGACCTTGTAGTGAAATTTTTTATGACCAGGGAAGTGAACACTTTTCAGGTGAAGAGGATTACTTAGGTGGCGAAGGCGATAGATTTTTAGAGATTTGGAATCTGGTTTTTATGCAGTTCGAGAGAGATAAAAGTGGAAAACTTACTCCGCTTCCAAAACCTTCTATTGATACCGGTATGGGACTTGAGAGAGTAATTGCCGTCAAAGAAGGAGTTTTAAGTAATTATGATTCTACTTTGTTTATGCCGTTAATAAACAAAGTGGCCGAAATTTGTTTTAAAAAATATGAATATAAAAGTGGAGCAAGTTTTAGAGTGATAGCTGATCATATTCGTTCAGTCGCATTTTTATTGGCTCAAGGCGTAAATTTTGATAAAGAAGGTCGTGGATATGTTCTTCGAAGAATCTTAAGAAGAGCGGTTAGACACGGATATTTGCTTGGTATAAAAGAGCCGTTTATGTATAAGCTTTTAGATACTTTAAATTCTCTTATGGGGAAACAATATCCATATTTGATAGAAAAAAAAGATATTTTGAGTGAGCAAATAAGATTGGAGGAAGAGAGATTTTTATCCACCATAGCTCTTGGCCTTGATTTATTTGAAAAAGAAATGGTCAATACCAAAGATGTTTTCAGTGGAAATACGGCTTTTAAACTATATGATACTTATGGTTTTCCTCTTGATTTGACTGCAGATATGCTAAGAGAAAAAAATATGAGTGTTGATGTGGCAAAGTTTGAAGAACTTATGAGTGAGCAAAAGAAAAGAGCAAAAGCTTCGTGGAAAGGCAGTGGGGATGCTGTAGCTCACGGTGACTTTAAGCCTTTGCTTGAAAAATTTGGGTCAAATGAATTTATTGGTTATGAAAACAGAGAATCAAAATCAAAAGTTTTGGCTTTGATGGATGAAAATTTTAAAGAGGTAAAAAATTTAGACCAAAATGGCTGGGTTATGTTTGATAAAACTCCATTTTACGCACAAAGTGGCGGGCAATGTGGAGATAGCGGAGAGATAAAAGATTATGGCTTTATAGCGGATACCAAGAAATTTTTTGATTTAAATCTTTCACATGTAGAGCTTTCAAAGAGTTTAAATGTAGGCGATATGGTGGAATTAGAAGTGGATGAGAGTAGAAATGAGATAGCTAAACATCACTCTGCTACGCATATTTTACAAAGCGCGTTGAAGAATATTTTAGGGGAACATGTGGCACAAGCTGGTTCGTCAGTAGAAAAAGATAGGCTAAGATTTGATTTTTCCCATCCTAAAGCTATGAGTAGTGATGAGGTAGCTAGAGTTGAAGATTTTGTAAATAGTGTGATTTTCAAAGGCATCCCACAAAAGACAAAACTGATGAAGATAGAAGATGCCAAAAACAGTGGAGCCATGGCTTTGTTTGGTGAAAAATATGGAGATGATGTAAGAGTGGTCTCTTTTGGAGATGTGAGCGTTGAGCTTTGTGGCGGAACACATGTTCAAAACAGTGTAAATATAGGAAGTTTTTTTATTATCAAGGAAAGTGGCGTAAGTGCCGGGGTTAGAAGAATTGAAGCAGTGTGCGGAAATAGTGCCCATAAATATGCTCTAGGCTTACGAGAAACTATAGAAAAAGCCAAAGCAATGGTGAAGCATAAAGATTTGTTTGTTGGGATTGATAGATTTAAAAAAGAGATTACTAATCTAAAAAGTGAGATAGAAGCTTTTAGTGCAAATGCAGGAAAAACTATAGAATCAAATTTAATAAATGGTGTAGAAGTGATTGTTGATGAATTGAAAGCCGGGGATATCAAAAAAAGCATTGATGATATTAAAAATAAAAAAGATTCAGTTGCTGCATTACTATTTCAAAAAAAAGGTGATAAGGTACTTATCGCAAGTGGTGTAAAAAATGCACCATTGAAAGCCGGTGCTTGGATTAAAGAAGTAGCACCAATTGTTGGTGGCGGCGGAGGAGGTCGTGATGATTTCGCACAAGCCGGTGGAAAAAATCCACAAAACATAAAAGAAGCCAAAAAAATTGCTATAGAATATGCTAAAAAAGTTTTGACTCAATAAGGGAAAAAGAAAAATGTATGATTTAGTGTCCGATGTTTTTGATAATTATAAAACCCTGATTATTTTTTTGCATATTTTAAGTGCTTCTTTATTGATTGGAACTATGTTTATGCTAATTTTTATCATTAGACCTATTGCTAAAAAGGTTAAAGATGTTGAGATAAAATGTGGCAATTGCTTAAAAATATTAAGAAGATTTAATATCTTTTTAGTTCCAACTATGCTTATTATCTTTTCGGCGTCTTTTTTTATGAATATCGGCATGGGATTTGAGTATGGAGATCCTACCGCTTTTATTATGATACATATCAAAGAGGCTATATGGTTGTTTTTAGCTTTTAATTTTCTTTACATGTATAAAAAATACCTAAATGCCACAAAAGCATACAAAGAAAAAGATTTCTTAATAACCCAGGAAAATATAATACTGATTACAAAGTACTTATTGCCCTTGAATCTGGTTGTTGCATTGATGGCGGTTTATTTTGGTATTGCCATAAAAGGTATTTAGATGAATTTGATACTTGCTTCAAAATCTCCTACTCGTGCAAAAATACTAAAAAAATTTGGTATAAATTTTACACAAATTAGGGTAAATTTTGATGAAGAGGCTCTCCAATATATAAAACTAAAAGATTTTGTATATCATGCAACTCAAGGAAAAATGCAAGCATATTTATCGCACAATAATTTAAATATTCCAGTATTGTGTGCTGACACGGTAGTTTGCGTAAATGAACAAATTCTAAGAAAAGCAAAAGATAAAGATGATGCTAGAGAAATATTATTAAAACAAAGTGGAAATATAGTATCAATTCTTACATGTATGATTTATAAATCTAAAAGAATGGAGTTTATCGATCTCTCGGCTACTAAATATCTTTTTATGCCATTTGAAACCGATAAGCTAGAACTCTATCTTGAAAGTGATGAATGGAAAGATAAGGCAGGAGCTTGCATGGTAGAGGGTTTTTGCAAACCGTATATAAAAAAAGTTACTGGCTTTCAAAGTACTGCTATGGGGTTAAGTATTGAAAAATTGATACCATTTTTAAAGTTAGATCATGTACTCTAGAGAATTAAGTGCTATAAGAAAATCAAATCGCAATAGAACAAGAGAAATCGAAGACCAAAATTTAATTGATTTCGCATCAAATGATTATTTGGGTTTTAGTGAAAAGAAACCACTTCTTGAGAAAACTTTTGAGAATCTTCAAAAGTTCACTTCTCATTCTCCAAAATCTTCGCAATTAGTAAATGGTTACCATCCAATACATAAAGAGTTTGAAGATTATTTGTGTGAGCTAAACGGATTTTCCAGTGCAATTGTAGTTGGAAGCGGATTTTTAGCAAATCTTGCGCTCATTGAAGCACTCCCTAGAAAAAAAGACTTGCTTATACTAGATTCTGAATATCATGCCAGTGGTATTTTAGCTTCTAAATTGGTTAGTGCCGAGGTTAAGTATTTTAAGCATAACAATATGGAAGATTTAGAAAATATTGTTAAAAATAGCAATGCAAAAAGAGTTATAGTTGCTGTCGAGGGCATCTACTCCATGAGCGGAGATATGGTAAAAAGAGAGGTTTTTGAGCTTTGTGAAAAATATAAATTTCTTCTCATTGTTGATGAGGCTCATAGCGTTGGTGTTGTCGGAGAAAATTTATTAGGAATTTTTGATTTTTTTAATATAAAACCCACAAAATATCATATAAAGATGGGTACTTTGGGAAAAGCATTAGGGAGTTATGGGGCTTATATATTGTGTGATTCTCACATAAGAGAGTATCTTGTGAATAGAGCCAAAGCTTTGATTTATACAACGGCACCTTCTTTGTTTGATATAGAATTGGCTAGAGAGGGATTTCTTTATTTGGAAAAAAATAAAGCCCCATTGATTTCTAAAATTCAAGATAATCAAAAAATCGTTAAAAATTTTTTTGATTATGATATGGATGGTTTAATATTTCCATACCAGCTAAATTCATCGCAAGATGCTCTAATACTAAAAAACAAACTAAAAAATATAGGGTTTAGTATAGGTGCAATCAGACCTCCCACTGTGGAAATTCCAATTTTAAGAATTATACCACGAGTAAATATAGCCAGTGGTGAACTTGAGAGATTATGCAAGTATTTAGCTAGAGAGGTGACAAAATGAGCTTTACATGTAGGGGTTTGATTGTTAAAAACAGAGATAAATACCTACTGGATATATCTTTTAATGTTCAAAAATCATTTGCTCTTATCGGGCAAAGTGGTAGTGGGAAAAGCTTAACTTTAAAAGCTATTTTAGGCATGTTGCCAAATTCACTTGAATATTCTTTGGATATTAATGGTGGCTATAAATTTGAAAGAGGAAAAACTATATCATTTGTTCCCCAAAATCCTTTTACGGCATTGTCGCCATTGACTAAAATTAATAAGCAATTTTTTATAAAAAAAATGAGATTGAAAAATATGTAAATTTGGTGGGCTTGGATATTGATATAATTAACAGGTTTCCATCTGAACTTAGTGGAGGGCAATTACAAAGAGTTATTATAGCCATGGCTTTATCCATAAAACCTCGTCTTCTTTTACTTGATGAGCCTACTACTGCCTTGGATAAGCAAAGTAAAATTGCTATTTTGGATTTGATTACAAAATTACAGCAACTAGACGATTTTGATATGTTGTTTGTTACGCACGATATATCTACAGTTGAAAATTTATGTGATAAAATAGGTATTGTAAAAGAAGGAAAAATTTTGGAAGATGGTAATATGAGTGAAGTTTTAAAAAATCCTAAAAACTCTTATACAAAAAAACTAATAGATGCAGGTTTTGAACATAGAGAGTTTAGGAAATGAAATATTTTATTGGGTTGATATTTACAGCAGCTCTTCTAGCCGTTGTCGGATTTTTTTATCTATATTCTAATGTGCGATTTGATGCATATAAAATTATAGATTACAAGCCAAGACTCACTACTCAAATATTTGACAGAAATGGTGAATTAGTGGCTAATATGTTTGAAAAAGAAAACAGACTATATGTCAAGTATGATGATATTCCGCCTCGCCTAGTCGAGGCTCTTGTAGCCATAGAAGATACATCTTTTTTTGAACATGGCGGTATCAATTTTGAAGCTATTTTTAGAGCATTGATAAAAGATATAAAAGCCGGAAAATTAGTTGAGGGTGCTAGTACTTTAACGCAACAACTGATAAAAAATACTGTTTTGACAAGAAAAAAGACAATCAGTAGAAAACTAAACGAGGCAGTTTTAGCTTATAAAATAGAGAGTGAGTTATCAAAAGAGCAGATACTTGAGAGATATTTTAATCAAGTATATTTTGGTCATGGTTATTATGGAGTTAAAACCGCAGCTCTAGGTTATTTTAATAAGAACTTAGATGCACTTAGTTTAAAAGAGATGGCGATACTTGTGGGACTTCCTAGGGCTCCTAGTGCTTATGACCCGACAAAGCATATGGATTTATCTCTTAGCCGGGCAAACAGGGTGATATACAGGATGTATACTCTAGGCTGGATAAATAAGAGCCAATATAAAAAAGCCACAGATGAGCATCCTATAGTTTATGATGAAACTTTAACAAAAAACAGAGCGCCTTATGTTGTGGATGAAGTAATAAAAAGGCTAAAAAATAAATTTAGTGATTTGAAAAGTGGAGGATATAAAATATACTTAGGTATAGATTTGAAACTACAAGTATTGGCAAGAAAATCTTTAATGGTCGGTTATAATGGTATTGTTAAGAGAAATAAAGATGGAAATAATTCAGAGTTAAATGGAGCTATGGTTGTGCTAGATAATAAAACAGGTGATGTTTTGGCTATGGTAGGGGGGATTGATTATAAAAAAGCCACTATGACCGTGCTACGCAAAGTAGGAGGCAACCAGGAAGTAGTTTTAAGCCTTTTATCTATCTTCAAGCTTTAAATGTAGGATACAACGGACAAACAAAAATACCAGATATTTCAAGAGTTTTTAGAGACAAAATAAATGATAAAGATTGGAAACCAAGGAATTACGAAGAAAATTTTGAGGGCATGATTACTTTAGAAAATGCATTGGTTCATTCAAGAAACTTGGCAACTATAAATCTATTAAATGCTCTTGGTATGGATAGTGTTTATAAAAGGCTTAGCGAGGAGGGCTTTAAGAAGTTGCCTTATGATTTGTCTATGGCACTTGGAAGTTTTGGTATATCTCCATATGATTTTGCAGGATTTTATACTACTTTTTCAAATTATGGGCAGAGAGTGAAGCCCAGACTAATCACAAAAATTGAAAATAAATTTGGAGATTCTGAGGAATTTTCAGTTCAAAAAAAAGAGATAACAACTCCAGCACAGGCTTACTTAATGATAGATATTCTAAAACAGGTAGTGAAAAGAGGAACAGGCCGAAATGCCAGAGTAAAAGGTATTGAAACAGCAGGAAAAACAGGAACCACAAATAATTTTGTTGATGCATGGTTTTGTGGTTTTACGCCTGATATTGAGATTCTGACTTGGTTTGGAAATGATAACAATACACCAATGAAAAAAAGGGAGACTGGAGGAAGAAGTGCTGCCCCTGCATTTAAAAATTTTGTACAAAATTATATAAAACTCTACCCTCAAACAAAAAGAACATTTGATATACCTAAAGGAGTAAAGTTTAAAACATTAGAAAACAGAAAGTTGTATGTTACTGATATTTCGCCTTTGCCAAAAGTTCAAATTACACATGGAAATGAAAATAGTGGAGGATTGATATTTTAGTTGGTATTATTATAATCCCCATCTCTTGATGGGGATTATTTTATGCTGAAACTTTATCTTTTGATTTTATATATTCATCAATCTCTTTAGCTGCCTGTTTGCCTGCTCCCATAGCTTGTATAACAGTCGCTGCTCCTGTTACTATGTCGCCACCGGCAAAAATACCTTCCCTGGTTGTCGCAGTCTCTTTTCCTTCTTCTATTTGAATTGTGCCTTTTGGTGTAATAGCCATATGACTAGTAGTTGATGTAACTAAATCATTTGGTTTTGTGCCGATTGATATTATGACAGTATCAGCTTCAATGACAAACTGTGAACCGGGAATCTCTATTGGCCTTCTTCTACCGCTGGAATCTGGCTCTCCGAGTTTCATTTTTACACATTTTAATCCTCTAACTTTTCCTTTGTCATCAGCTAAAACTTCTATAGGATTGGTTAAAAGTTGAAAATCAACACCTTCTTCCTTTGCATGTTCCGTCTCTTCGGCTCGAGCAGGTATATCTTCATAGCTTCTTCTATATATTATGCTAGTTTCAGCACCTAGTCTTTTTGCTACTCTTGCTGAGTCCATAGAAACATTTCCAGCTCCGATTACGGCAACTTTTTTACCCATGGTAGTTGGAGTATGGTATTCCTTTTTATTTCCGCCCATGAGATTTACTCTTGTTAGAAATTCATTGGCTGACATTACTCCCATCGTATTTTCGCCTTTTATGCCAAGAAAATTTGGAAAACCGGCACCACTTCCAATAAATACAGCTTCATAACCCTCATCAAAAAGTTCGTCTATCGTTAAAGTTTTGCCGATAACAACATTTGTATGAAATTTCACACCTAATTTTTTTATTCTGTTTATTTCTGCATTTACTATCTCTTTTGGTAATCTAAAAGCCGGAATTCCATAAGCTAGAACACCTCCTAGTTTATGCAGTGATTCAAAAACATCAACTTCGTATCCAAATTCTGAAAGTTGAGCTGAGGCAGCAAGTCCGGAAGGTCCACTTCCGACAATCGCTACTTTTTTACCGTTTTTTTCTGGAACTTTTGTTTCCATATGCTGAAGAGACCAGTCTCCCACAAATCTTTCCAGCAGGCCAATTGCGAGAGGTTCACCTTTTTTACCTGATATACAGCTTCCTTCACACTGTTTTTCTTGTGGACATACTCGTCCACAAATTGATGCTAGCTTGGTATGAGACAGAAGTATGCTGGCAGCTCCTTCTATATCCTCTTCCCTAAGTTTTCTTATAAATGATGGTATATCAATACCTACGGGACAAGAGTTTACGCATTTTGGCTTCTTGCACAAGAAACAACGATTTGCTTCTGCATATACTTCTTTTAGAGTATAACCCAAGTTTACTTCACTGAAATTTTTAACTCTTTGTAAAGGGTTCCTAGTATATGGATGTTCTCTTTCTTTTTTAACATCATGCACCTCTACATGTTCAATTGGACAAGCATCATTTTCATGCTCGTCTTCCAATGTGTTTTCTTGACGCATTCTAAGTCTGTTTTGAGCTTCATCAAAATTAACTTTAAAGCCATCAAATTCAGGTCCGTCAACACAAGCAAATTTTACCTTTCCATCTATCTCGACTCTACAAGCTCCACACATTCCTGTGCCATCAACCATGAGAGGATTAAGACTTACAATAGTAGGTATATCCAATTTTTTTGTCATCATTGTGGCATATTTCATCATAATCATAGGCCCAATTGCCACAGCCTGAGTGAATTTTTTTCTGCCTTGCATGACTAATTTTTCTAAAACATTTGTTACATTTCCGTGCATTCCATATGAGCCACCATCGGTGCATACATGTACATTTGGAGTAAACTTTCTAAATTCTTCTTCAAGTATAAGTAAACCTTTTGATCTAGCTCCTAAAATAATATCCATTTCCAGTCCATTCTCACTAAACCACTTTACTTGAGGATGGATTGGAGCAGCTCCTACGCCACCGGCTATAAATACAAAATGCTCTTTTTTTAATTTTTCCAAGTCTTCCTTGACAAATTCAGACTCTTGCCCTAAAGGTCCCACGACATCTTCAAAATATTCACCAATTTCCGCTTTTTCCATATCTTTTGTGCTTTCACCAACAACTTGAAAAATTATATTTACGCTTCCTGTTTTTCTGTCGTAATCACAAATAGTTAAAGGAATTCTTTCTGCAAATTCATCCAATTTTACGATTAAAAACTGTCCTGGTTGTGCTTTTGCAGCAACTAATGGTGCCTCAATATCCATAGATATAATAGTTGGCGATAGATATTTTTTGCTTAATATTTTATACATTTTTTAATTCCCCTTTTGTATCCCAAATGTAAAACCCTCTTTAACTTGCCTGATAAGTTCAGGCACGATATCATTATAATCCCCTATAATTCCAAAGTCAGAATTTGCAAATATACTCTCTTGCGGATGAGTATTTATCGCTACTATCGTTTCGGATTCTTTCATGCCTGCTAAATGTTGAATTGCTCCGGATATTCCAATCGCGACATATACTTTTGGTCTGACTGTCTTTCCTGTCTGTCCGACTTGTCTAGCATATTCACTAATGCCGATGTCAACCATAGGTCGGCTTGATGCATACTCTGCATTTATGCCTTGGTCTTTTAAGGCTTGCGCAAGATCTTTGACTAATTGCATTTCATCGTTTATGGTGCCTCTGCCTCCCGAAACTATAACATCAGCTTCGAAGAGATTAGCAAGTCCCCCGTCTCCTCTAACTGTTTTTACTATTTCTGTTATAAAATCGTCATCTTTGAATTTTGGCTTAAATGTAGTAATTTTTCCCTTCAAGCTCTCATCTCTTTTTGGCACTTCAAAAGTTCCGGCCCTTGCAGTTGAGATTTGAGGACAGTGAAAACCTAAAATTGTTGCAAGTTTTGATTCGCCGTATGTCGGTCTTCTTGATTCTAAAATAGGATAGAATACTTTTTTATTTTTTCTGTCTATATGCTCACCTATCTCAAGTCCCGTACAATCAGCCGTAACCCCGCTTTGCGTGAGAACGGCAGTTCTAGGAGCCAATTCCCGTCCGGCTGTGGTTGCTGCAAATAGTGCTATCTCGGGATTGTATTTTTGTATGACTTCTGCAAATATAGATGAAAACGGAAGTATCCTGTACTCTTCAAGCCTTTCATCATCAACGATTATAACTTCATCGCTCCCATGATAAATTAGCTCATTTGCCAAATCTTTTACATTGTGTCCTATCAGGAGAGTTCTTACTTTTGTACCCTCTTCGAGCGAGGTAGCTAAATTTTTAGCAGGAGTCAATAGTTCAAGCGAAGGCCTTGTTATTTTGCCATTTGCTAATTCTGCCCAGGTAAGTATTCCGCTAGCTCCATCTCTAAAATCAACCTTTTTATAGTCTTCCGGCGCTACTTTTGCTTTAGAGACCTTCTTTTCTACTCTTTCCAAAGTGTTTTTGCCGGTTTTCATATCTTTAATAAGATTTTCTACAAGAGTTTCGCTGTCATGTCCTTTGCTGAAGATAACAGGAGCTCTTTCGCTTTTTATATTTATAACTTTTGCAACTATCGTAGGAGAACCCGAAAGCCCGATTTTTTCATCACTTAAGTTTATATCGGCCACACTTAAAACATTTATTTTAGCTTGATTTGCTTTGACTGCACCAACCAAACTTGGTCTTCTTGGAGGAATGCCAGTCGGAGTTAAAGACAGGGTGCAGGGTTTTGGAAGTTTTAATATTTGATAACCGCCTTCTATAATTCTTCTAGCTATCACATGGTTGTCTTGAAACTGTACATCTTCTATAAAAGTGGCTTGTGGAATACCTAAATTCGCAGCAACTTGAGAAGGAACATGAGCTGTATCTCCATCACTTGTCTGGCGACCTGCAACGATGATAAAATCTTCATTTAAGCCCTTGCCAAACCCAAGATGTTTAATCATGGTAGAAATTGCCAGTCCTGTAGCGAAAGTATCAGAACCGCCAAGTTTTCTATCTGATAAAAGGTATGCTTCATCATAACCCATGGAGATAGCTTTTTTCAAAGATTGCTCAAAAGAAGGAGGGCCCATAGAGCAAACAATAAGTTTGGCTTCTCCTAGTATAGATTTTAATTGCAATCCGGCTTCTAGTGCAAAAGAGCAATCAATATTTATGATTGACTTTGCTTTTGTTCTGTCCATTAGGCCATCTTCGCCCATTCTCATTTGGGACGGAAGCGGAACCTGCTTCATCAGGCTTATAATTGTTGTCATTGTTGTCTCCCCAAGATTTACATATTTTGATATTGCGGACCATCACCACCATACGGTGTGTTCCATGTTATTGCATCATTTGGTGTTTTAATATCACATGTTTTGCAATGCACACAATTTTCCGCGTGAATTTTTAAACTGTGATTACTTTCTTTGTCTATGTGCTCTTCATAAACCGCTGCCGGGCAAAAATATTGACAAGGCATTCCGTATTCATTTATATTTATTCGAGAAAACTCTTCTATATTTTTAACAACCAAGTGAGTTGGCTGCTCTTCATCATGATGAGTTCCGGAGTAAAATACACTACTGTCTTTGTCGAATGTAAGTTTTTTGTCAAATTCTAATTTTCCTGCAAATCTTTCTTTAAAAGGTTTATTTTTAAAATTAGATAATTTTTGAGTATAAAGGCTGTCTCTTTTCATGTGAGGAGTTAAAAGACAAAATCCATTTGTTATAAGTTGGATTCCAAATTTAAAACCACCTACGAACAATCCTTCGCTCATAACTGCTCTAAAATTTCTAACAGGATATAGTTCTTTCTTAATACGGCTGTTATCTATCAGTTTTTTGTAGTTTGATAAAGTTGCTTCACCGAAGTCATCAGCTTTAAAAGCTTCATAAGCACACCGGGCTGCACACATTCCGGAAGTAACCGAGAAATGTACTCCTTTTAGAGCAGGCATCGCTACAAAGCCGGCACTGTCTCCAACAATAAGAAGATTATCTATATAAAGTTTTGATATGGAATTCCAACCACCCTCAGGTATGGTTTTGGCTCCATATTGAGTGAGAGTGCCGCCTTCTAAAATATTTTTGACAAAAGGATGCTGTTTCCATATTTGCATTAAGGCATGAGGGTCAAGAGTTGGATCTTTATAGTCTAACCCTATGGCAAATCCTAATTCTACTCTATTGTCGCCTAGTCCATATATAAAGCCTCCGCCAAATTCTTCTCCCTCTAGCGGATAGCCGAAAGTGTGATAAACTTCGCCTTCTTTAATATTTCCTTCTTTAGCAGTCCAAATTTCTTTTATTCCTATTGAGTATGATTGTGGATTTGATTTTGCTCGAAGTGCAAATTTATTTTTTACTTTCTTGGCAAGACTCCCTCTGCTACCCTCTGCTAAAATAATTAATTTTGCAAAAACTTTGCTTCCTCCCTGGAAGTTTTTTTGTTTTTCTCCTTTTTTATTAACACCGGTATCTATACATTTTGCGCCAACTACTTTTCCATTTTCATATATTAAATTAGATACGGCAAATCCTGCATATATTTCTACCCCTTTTTGGATTGCAACATCAGCCAAATACTTGCATACTTTAGATAAAGAGATAATTTTATTTCCTGTGTTGTCCATATAAGGAGGGTGAAAAGGCAAAGTAGAAAATCCTTCAGGCGTTAGTCTGACTGTATGATCACTGATAACATCTGTTTCTATTGGAAGATTTTCAAACTCTTCTTTGCTTAATAATTCCTTAAGAGCCTGCTCCTTGACAAGTGTTCCAGAAAGAATATGCGAACCAACTTCCTGACCTTTGTCTAGCACTACAATGCGCTTTTTTTCACCATTTTTATTGACTTTATCTGCGAGACTTATGGCTGTGCTTAGACCAGAAGGTCCAGCTCCTATTATAAGAACATCTGTTAAAAGGCTATTTTCACTTTTCATAATTCATCTCCCCATATTAAGGGTAATACATACTATTTATATACCCTTTTGTAAACTTCAGAAGAATATTATCAAAATTAGTTGCTATTGGTTACAAAAAGAAGAAAAAAAGTAAATTTTTTTAGGTAAGTGTGTCATTTTGTAACGATATTTGTGTATATAAAAAAGATATAAAACTTATCAATTAATTTAATGTTTTTATATAGCAAAAATTGTCGATTTTATTATAAAATACTAGGTTTTTATCGTCAATTTTATATGAAAATTTGATTTTTTTATTTTAGAGTTGGTTGGGGGATTTTATCCCCCAACTTTATATTAGCAAGAGTAAGTTGATTTAAATTCAAATGCTGTTGGTCTTCCTTCATCAGGCCAAACTTGTGTTTCAAATTTGTAGTGCTTGAATGTGCTGATAAATTCATCGCTCATGACAGATTTCAAATATTCTTGATCTTTCAAAAGTGCTTCTAGTGCTTCTCTTAGAGTGTGGGGCATTTGAGCAATTCCTTTTTCTCTGATTTCATCTAAACTTAATTCAAACAAATCCTCATCCATTGGACCAATAGGTTCTGTTTTATTTGCTATGCCATCAAGCCCGGCCAAAAGAAGAGCCGTAAAAGCAAGATAAGGGCAGGCAGTAGAGTCTGGAAATCTCATCTCTGCACGAACTGATTTTTCATTTGATCCATAAGGGATACGACAACTTGCACTTCTGTTCTGAGAAGAGTAAGTAAGGATTGAAGGAGCTTCAAATCCAGGAATCAATCTTTTATAAGAGTTAGTTGAAGGGTTTGTAAATGCCGCAACACTTTGCGCATGTTTTAAAACACCACCAATATAATATCTTGCAGTGTCACTTAGATTTGCATATTCACCAGCTTTAAAAAAGGTATTTTTACCGTCTTTCCAGATAGATTGATGCACATGCATACCGTTTCCATTGTCGCCATAAAGTGGTTTTGGCATAAATGTTGCAGTTTTACCATTTAAATGTGCTACCATTTTTACAACATATTTGTACTTTTGGACATTGTCAGCTGCTTCTACCAAAGTACCAAATTTTACTCCAATTTCACCTTGAGCTTGAGCAACTTCATGGTGCACTACAAAAGTTTCAAGTCCAATTTGCTCCATAACTTGAACCATTTCTGCTCTTAAATCTACCATAGAATCTATTGGTTGAACTGGAAAATATCCACCTTTTGTTCTTGGTCTGTGCCCTGTATTAAATCCGTCAGGATAAGATTTGCTGTCATTCCATTCACCCTCTTCAGAATCAACTTCATAATATGCACAGTTAATTTCATCTTTGATTTTTACATCATCAAAAATGAAAAATTCATTTTCCGGTCCAAAATAAGCTACATCACCAATTCCCGTTTCACTTAAGTGTTTAAGTGCTTTTTTAGCTATGCTTCTCGGACATTTTTCATATAATTCATTTTTATAGATATCATAAACATCACAAAATACAATTATAGTTGGGTCTGCTGTGAAAGGATCTAAAAAAGCAGTTTCGGCTTCTGGCATTAGAAGCATATCTGATTTATTTATAGGCTGCCATGCATCTACGCTTGATCCATCAAATGGGATACCATTTTTAAATGAATCCACATCAATTGACGGCAAAGTATAAGAAAGATGATGCCATGTACCATTTATATCTGTAAATCTAAAATCAACGAATTCTACTTCATTTGCGTCACAATATTCAAAAAACTCTTCTACACTATTGACAAACTTGCCCATATGTACTCCCTTATTTTAATTTAGTATATTATATCAAAAAAATTTTAAAAGAATTTTTATTATATGATTAAAAATTAACCATTTCTCTCTCTCTTTTTCTGAAAATAGCACATTTGTTATACCCAAAAGATTTTGCATATCGCAATACCTCATCTTTTTTATAGCTTATATTTTCAATTTTATGAGCATCTGAACAAAAAGTTATAGGAATATCAAACTCAACCAAGAGTTCCATTATGTCAGAAGATGGATATATTTCATTTATAGGTTTTCTCAAACCAGCACTGTTTATTTCGACAACCATATTGGCTTTTTTTATCTCTTTTATCGCATTTTTGGCTATCGTTTTTATCTTTTTTTTAGGTAGAAATTTAAAAACCTTTATTAAGTCTATATGACCTACTATATCAAAAAGATTGCTTTTTGCCATCTCTTTTATAGCCGCAAAGTAATCTTCCCAGATTTTATCTATATCTCGGTTTTGATATTCGCCTATGAATTCAGGATTATCAAATCCCCATTTGTCGATAAAATGTACAGATCCTATCAAGTAATCAACATCTGCTTTGATTACTCTTTCGTCTATAAAGCCTTTTAAAAAATCTACTTCATAGCCTAGGAGTATCTCTATTTTTGATTGGTATTTTTTCTTTACATGTAGAACTTCAGCTTCGTATTGATTCATTTGCTCAAAACCCATTCTATATTTTTTATCAAATTTCATAGGAGCATGGTCGCTAAATCCAAATATATCTATCTCTTTTTCTATGGCATTTTGTGTAAATTCTTCTATACTGCCGGTTGCATGATTGCATAAAGAAGTATGGTTGTGTAAGTCTATTATCATTATTTTTTCCCTTTTAAAGTATAATTATATGAAAACTTCTATATAATAATGATAAAACTCACTTTGAGGAGAAAAATATGACACAAGAAGAATTAGATGCATTGATGGCTGGAGATTTGGATGACTTAGACAGTGGTGAAGATGAAGTTGAAACTACCAGCAGTGATTCAGTCATTGACAAAGAGATTGGCAAGTCGGTTAAAGATGATTTGGAGAATGGTTGCGATATAGGCGCAGAAGAAAAAGATATGAGAGAATATAAAGCTGATGCCAACATGGCTTGGCCGCCGCCACCACCTACGGAGGATCATAAAATGGTTTCTCAATTAGATGATGTAACAAAAGATTCTGAAGTTAAAGCAACTCAAATATTTGATAAATTGGATGCCGTCAATGGTATTTTAATGGATATAGAATCAGATATCCAAAATGCTTCTCTTAAGATTGATGATAATATTGCTCTTTTTGAAAAATTATCAGTAAAATTTCCAAATATTAAAGAGTTTAAAAAAGCATTGGATGACAATAAAGAAGCAAAAGAAAAATTAGGAGAGATAACGCAGAAAGCCCAAAATGGAGAAGATGAAGTAATGATGGCTATGGATATTATGCAGTATCAAGATATACACAGGCAAAAAATCGAAAGAGTGATAAATGTTATGCGTGCACTCTCAAAATATATCAGTCTTCTTTTTGAAGGTTCAATTGATGATGAAAAAAGAGTAAGTTCCGCCTTGCATATTCATGGAGATGAAGATACTGATGATTTGGTAACAACAGATGATATAGAAGCGATAATTGAAAGTTTGGGTAAAAAGAAATAGATGAATAAAGTTGAATTACTTTCACCCGCGGGAAATTTTGAAAAGTTAAAAATAGCTTTGGCATATGGAGCAGACGCTGTTTATGCTGGTGTTAGCCATTTTTCTTTAAGATTAAGAAGCGGTAAAGAGTTTACTTATGAAAGTTTTGAAGAGGCGATAAAATATACCCACAGTCTTAACAAAAAGTTATATGCGACAATAAATGGCTTCCCTTTTAATTCGCAAATTGAACTATTGCGAAAGCATATAGAAAAAGTTTCAAAAATGAATCCAGATGCTTTTATAGTCGCAGCTCCAGGAGTTATAAAGCTGGTTAAAGAGATTGCTCCAAATATTCCAATTCATCTCTCAACTCAAGCAAATGTGCTTAGTTATTTGGATGCTGAGGTTTATTGGGGTTTGGGTGTTACGCGGATTATTGCAGCAAGAGAGGTGAGTCTTAAAGATTTAAAAAAGATAAAAGAGTATTTACCAAATCTTGAATTAGAAGTTTTTGTGCACGGGTCTATGTGTTTTGCTTATAGCGGTAGGTGTCTCATTAGTTCGCTTCAAAGCGGAAGGGTGTCAAATCGTGGAAGTTGTGCAAATGATTGCAGATTTCCATATACAATGTATGCTAAAAATGAGGAAAGCGGAACACTTTTTAAGATAGAGCAGAGTGATGAGGGGACTCATATAATGAATGCAAAAGATTTAAATTTAAGCTCACATGTAGACACTATTTTGCAAAGTGGTATTATAGACTCACTCAAAATTGAAGGTAGAACAAAAAGTACATATTATGTAGGATTAACTACTAAAATCTATAGAGAAGCTATAGATGATTTTTATGAAGAAAAATTTGATGCCAAAAAATATGAAGAAGAGCTAAATAGTACTAAAAACAGAGGTTTTAATGATGGATATCTTGTAAAAAGACCTTATGAAAAAAATAATACTCAAAATTTGGAAGATTCTATAAGCGAAGGTACTCATCAAGTTTGTGCGATGGTAGAAGAAGAAGGCAGGGGTTGCTTGAGCAAAGATAAGCTTGAGCCAAATAAATCTTATGAATTAGTTTTTTCAAAATATAAAATGAGACCAATTGACAATGAGTTTGGTGAAATTTATAAAGATGATAACAGATGGTATATAAAATTTAAAAAATTACAAAGCAAAAAGGTAAAATATACGAATCAATCCATAGTGGCAATACAAATGCCATTATTTTACCAGATGAATTGCCGGCTTATACATTTTTAAGAAGAAAACTATAAAGGGATGTCAAAAATGAATTTAATTCTTGGCGATAGCCAAAGCAATGACAAAGAAGAGACAATAAAACAAACAGAAACTTCGTTTCGTGCTTTAGTCGCGAGGAATTTTTACGGAATTTACTTCCGTGAAAAGGGGACAATAATATGAAACATACAGAAACTTCGTTTCGTGCTTTAGTCGCGAGGAATTTTTACGGAATTTACTTCCGTGAAAAGGGGACAATAATATGAAATTTGTATCAATTATAATTGGAAGTAAGAGTGATTATCCTGTGATGGAAGAGTGTGCTAAGATTTTAGAGAAATTTAGTGTGATGCATGAAATCATAGTTTCTTCAGCGCATAGAAGCCCGAAGAGAACGCATGATTATGTGGCTAGGGCTGAAAAAAAAGGTGCAAAAGTGTTTATAGCAGCTGCAGGCATGGCTGCTCATCTTGCAGGCGTTGTCGCATCGATAACCACAAAACCGGTTATTGGAGTTCCTATGTCAGCTTCAGCACTTAATGGCATAGATGCTTTGCTTTCAACCGTGCAAATGCCAGGAGGTATGCCTGTGGCAACTGTGGCAATTGGGAAAGCAGGCGCTATAAATAGTGCTTATCTTGCAATGCAAATTTTAGCTGTGGAAGATAAAGAACTTCGATCTAAACTTAAAGAAGACAGAGTGCTTAAGGCAAAAAAAGTTGAAACTGATTCTATTTCCATAGAGTCGTTGATTTAAGGAAATAAAGTGCAAACCTGGTTGGAAATCGCTGAATTTAGTAAGCTTGTTCATTTAGATATCGATACTATTGAAGATATGATTCAAAAAAGAAAACTAAGTGTCAAAGAAGAAAATGGAAAGCGATTTATCGAAGCAAATCGGGCAACATACTCCATTATCCCTTCATCTGATAACAAAATAATGGTGAACAAAGATGTGATGCCACTTGCCGGAACTGATTTTATAGAAAAAACCATTGGTACTATATTGAATCTTCATGAAAAAGTGCTTGATGCAAAAGATGAAACACTTGAAGCTCTCAAAAGTGAAAATAGATTTTTAAAAGAAGCTCTTTTTTCTATGCAGGAGTTGTATGATGAAGATAGAAAAGTTGTAGATACTTTAACCCAGCAGTTAAAACATACTCAAGAGGAATTAGAATTTACAAGAAGAAAATATAAATTAATGTGGAATAAAGCCGTAGAAAATTATAAAAAATAAGATTAATGTTTGCCCAAAAAGCGTAATTAAATAAAAAGCGACTAGTCGCGCCGGGCACTCTGCCGAAGAGAACTCAGCGTTAGCGTAGCTTTCTGGGCTTTGCCCAAAAAGCGTAATAAAATAAAATTAAAGGATAAATAAATTGTTGACTTTTAGTGAGATACTATTAAAACTACAGACATTTTGGCAAGATGAGGGATGCACCATCGTACAACCTTATGATTTTCCAGCAGGTGCAGGAACTTTTCATAATGCGACATTTTTAAGAAGTCTAGGAGATAAACCTTGGGCTGCAGCTTATGTGGCACCAAGCAGAAGACCAACAGATGGAAGATACGGAGAAAATCCAAATAGATTAGGGGCTTATTATCAGTTTCAGGTTTTAATAAAGCCAAGTCCGGACAACATACAAGAGCTCTATTTAAAAAGCTTAGAGGCTTTAGGGCTAGATTTAAAAAAACATGATATTAGATTTATAGAAGACAACTGGGAATCACCGACTCTTGGAGCGTGGGGCTTGGGTTGGGAGATATGGCTTGATGGTATGGAAGTGACTCAATTTACCTATTTTCAGCAAGTAGGAGGTATTGCTTGCCATCCTGTTTCCGTTGAGATAACTTATGGAGTTGAGAGACTTGCTATGTATTTGCAAAATAAAGATTCTGTTTTTGATTTGATTTGGAATGAAAATAAGCATGGCATTACTACTTATGGAGATGTTCATAAAAGAAGTGAATATGAATTTTCAAAGTACAATTTTGAAGTTGCAGATGTAAAAATGTTGCTAGAACAGTTTGACAATGCAGGTGCAGAGTGCAAAAGGTGTTTAGGGAAAAAATTACCTCTTCCTGCCTATGATTATTGTTTGTTGGCATCTCATACTTTTAATGTACTAGATGCTAGAAAGGCAATCTCGGTTACTCAAAGGCAAAATTATATACTGAAAATAAGAGAGCTTGCAAAAGGATGTGCCTTAGAATATAAAGAAGGTTTAGATGCGAGTTAGAGAAATATATAATTTTTTAAATGAATTGAGCCCTTTTTCTCTTCAAAGCGAATGGGATAATAGTGGGTTATTGATAGGGGATTTAAATACAATAGTCAAAACTATTTATTTGAGCTTGGATATAGATAGTGAGTTGCTTGAAAGTATAGAGGACAACTCTCTTGTGATAACGCATCATCCGTTAATATTTAAAGGGATAAAAAAGATTGATTTTTCTGCTTACCCTGCAAACTTAATACAAAAAATGATACAAAAAATATATCTTTGATATCAATGCACACAAATTTTGATCAAACTCATTTAAATAAATATGTGATATCAAATATTTTAGGATATGATATACTATCAACTGATAAATTTGTTTGTTATTTTAGAGCTAACTCTTCACTTGAAGAGATTTGTATGAATTTGAAAAAAAAATTAGATTTGAAACATTTGCGAGTTACAGTTGCTAAAACATATATAAATGATTGTGCGATAACCACGGGAAGTGGCGGAGATTTAATAGGTGAAATAGATGCTGATTGTTTCTTAAGTGGTGATTTTAAGTATCATCAGGCGCTGGAGGCAAAAGAAAATGGACTAACCTTGATAGATATAGGACATTTTGAAAGTGAGAAATTTTTTGGCGAATGTTTAATGCAATATTTGAATAATTTTCCATTAAAGGTTATAATGTCAAATTCAAAAAACCCATTTGAGTATAAATAACTGATATAATGTGTAAGGTCAGTAAATAAGGATAAAAAATAGATGAATAAGTATCTAAAACAGTTGATAGAGTTGTCAGAAATTGACAAAAGTATAGATGGCTTTGAGCCTCGTGTAGAAAACATAAAAAAAGCTTTAAATGTAGCATTAGAAGATGAAAGAGAGATTAAAAATATCATAGAAAAATATGATGAAGATATAAAGGAATCTAAATTAAAAAAAGGTAAAAATGAGTAACATCTTGCTGAATTATCAGAAAAATTAAAAGAGTTGGCTAAAAAATCTGCTATAGTAAAAACCGCTAGAGAAGTAAAAGCATTGCAACTAGAGGAAGAGATTGCAAAAGAGCAAATTGATTTTGCAAATGAAGAGATTGAAAGATTGGATAAATTTATCCAATCCCAAGGTGAAATTATAAAAGAAGATAAAGAAAAACTAGAAATCGCTTCTAAAAAAGTTGAAGAGATAAATGAATCAATATCTCAAGAGTTGGCTGATATAGAAAAAGAGAAAGAAGAAGTTTATACTAGCAAACAAAACTTAGTTTCTAAAGTTGACAAAAAAATCCTTACATTTTATGAAAGAATTAAAAGGTGGGCTGGGAATACAACTGTTGTTCCGGTTAAAAAACAAGCATGTTATGGTTGTTTTATGAAAATTAACGATAAAGTTTACTCTGCTGTTATCAAACAAGAAGAGATAGTTACTTGTCCACATTGTGGAAGAATATTATATAAAGAAAAAGAGCAAGAAGCTCAAGCATAATTTGTTTATAATATACTACATATTGGTATTGTCTATTTTTATAATAGCAGTACCAATTTTTTTATATCTTAGTTTCAAAAAAAAATATAATCGTTCTATCCCAGCTAGATTTTTTTTGAAAAATAATCCTAGTTTTAAAAATCACGATATATGGTTTCATGCATGTTCTCTTGGCGAGGTGAGTTCTTTAGAACCTGTTATAAATAGTTTGACAAATCGTAAAATTGATATTAGTGTCATAACGCAAACAGGATTTAAAAAAGCAAAAGAAGTGAATTGTGGTGATGTGAGATATCTTCCTTTTGAGATTTTTTTACCTTTTTGGATAACCAGGCACAGAGTTTTGGTGGTAACAGAAGCCGAACTTTGGCCTATGCTTTTTTATGTTTCAAAATTAAGAAAAATTAAAACAATATTGATAAATGCAAGAATATCGGATAATTCTTACGCTGGATATAAAAAATTTTCTTGGTTTTACAAATGGATTTTTTCAAATATAGATGTAGTTTTTGCTCAAAGTGAAGTCGATAAAGAGAGATTAAAAGAGCTTGGTGCCAAAACTGTTTATGTCGGTGGAAATATAAAAGCTGATATGAAGCCAATAGTTACAAGAAAATATAAAAAACCAAACAAAAGAGTTATAGTGTTGGCTAGTTCCCATGATGGCGAAGAAGAATTGATTTTAAACAGTTTAAATATAGATGGCGATTTAATTATAGTTGTTCCAAGACATCCGGAAAGATTTGATAAAGTAGCAAAATTTTTACTCAATTTTACTAAAAAAGAAAAATTGAGTTTTGGAAAATTAACCGAAAGTGAATATTTAGAAAAAGATATAATACTTTGTGATAAAATGGGCGAATTGGTAAATATATATGCTATTTGTGATATAGTGATATTGTGTGGCTCTTTTAAAGACGGTATAGGCGGGCATAATCCACTAGAGCCTGCATATTTTAATAAAAAAATTATCAGTGGACAATATATATTTAACCAAAAAGTACTTTTTTCGATGGTTGAAAATATAAAAATATGCCAGGTTGATGAGTTGAAAAATATAAATTTAGATAATTTAAAAGAGACAAAAATTAAACAGACAAAACAGATGGAAGCGTTAATACAAGAAATAAATAGGATAGAAATATGATAAAAGAGAAAGCATATAAACTTTTGGCATTACAAGAAAATATATCAAACAGGGCTGCAAAAGACTTGATTGATCGTGGTTTAGTTTTTTGCAAAGGCAGAAAAGTGGCTGTAGCTCGTGGTGAGCTTGATGCCGATTCAAGATTTAGAGTTGAAAAACTATCTAAAATAAAAGTTATATTTGAAGATAGCAAGATAATAGCTGTTGACAAGCCGGCATCTCTAACTTCGGATGAGGTTGAGAAAAAATTTGATGCAAAACTTCTGCATAGACTAGATAAAGGAACAAGCGGTGTAGTTCTATTGATAAAAGATGAAGATTTTCAAAAAAAAGCTATAGAAGAATTTAGGCATAAAAGAGTATATAAAGAGTATATAGCCATAGTGAACGGAAAAGTCGCGGAACCGATAGATATAGAAGAGCCGATAATCACAATCAAAAAAGGAAACAGTTTTTTTAGCAAAGTCAGTAAAAATGGAAAAAAGGCGATTACACATGTAGAGCCATTGATGATAGAAGGAAGGAAATCTAAAATCAAAGTAGTGATTGAAACAGGCAGGACACACCAAATAAGAGCTCATCTTAAAAGTTTAGGTTTCCCGATAGTGGGTGATGAGTTGTATGGAGGCAAAGAGTTTAAAAGATTAATGCTCCACGCGCATAAAATATCTTTATTGGGCTATAATTTTGAAAGCCCAGAGCCAAAAGAATTTTCAAGGTTGTCATAAATGATACTGCTTATTCCTGTCGATAAAAAAGATTATAAAGAGGCAAAAATTGCAAAATTGTATGAAAAAAATATATGGATAACTATAGAAATGGAAAATGGATTTGTTAAAAATTACTCTTTTTTTGATAATAAAGAAAGTATAACTGATTTTATAGATTATGTAATTGTAAAAGAGAAAGATGAAAATATCGAAGAGTTTTTAGATAGGGGAATAGATGTTTTATTTGCTCCATTGCAGGATTGCATTGAAGATATAGTTGAAGCTTATAAGTTTAAAGAATTGCACGAAATATGATAAATTTTAAATTGTTGTTCGATATTATCCCCTTACATCCAGGTCAAAATATAGCTATTATAGAAGATTCCCAAGATAATTTTTTAGAATTGTTAAAAGAATTCTCTCAAAAAATAGACGCAACTCTACATGTAAAAGCACTAGGAGAGAGAGAAGATGCAAGTAATAATAATTTAAGAATCAAATCTTTTTCTTTTGAGCAACCAAAATATAATATTTTTTCCATAAATTATGATTTTTTATTTTTATGCGTAAGCATCAGCGAGAGAGAAGATATAGAAGATGTATTTAAAAAGATATATAGAGTTATGAAAAATGCAGGATATCTATTTGCCTTTGTAAAAAAAGATGAAGTCTCAAGATATTTTGAATTGCTGGAAGATACAAATTATGTAGCTTTAAATAATATTGATTTTGATGAAACAATAGATGTTGTTATCGCTAAAAAAATGCATGGTTGTAGAAAAGTTTAATTTTAATAACCAACCTTGTTTTAGTGCGTAAGGTTGGTTAAATAAAAATTTTAGTTTAGAATCTTTTCCAATTGTTCAGCTGTACTTACAAGTGTTATACTTGTTATTTTAAAGTTATCCAAACCAATTATGGTTATATAATCTTCATATTTATCACTTTTAAATTTTTTTGCGATATCTTCATTCCTGATAAGCATCACAGGATATTTATGTTTTTTGAAGTCTGGTATTGCAAACATTGAAGCGATGATTGAGGGCATTCCGCTGATGTCAGCTATGAAAGCTACATGTTTGTTTAGAAGATAGTCATCAGGTTTTGAATCAAGCAGCCCTCTTGCAGTGTGACCACTTGCTTTTTTGAAAACAAAAACAATTTTTGTTGTTTTATTTGTCAGAGAGACTGGTTTATCAAATTGATCATCTAGAGTGATATTTTGAAGTTTTTTACCAACTGTAATCGCATCTGTTAACGAATTAATATTTTGAATGTTTGGATTATCCACTTTTTTATCACCGCAACCACTAATAATAAAAACAGTAGCCGTAATCATAATGAATAGAATTTTTTTCAATTTCTTTCCTTTTGTAATTTATAGATTTAAAGATGACATTATAGTCAAAGTTTATTAATATTTTTATTTACTTTTTGGTAAAGATTGTACTTATCAAACTTAAAGCAATATTTGTGTAATATTGCCATTCCTATTACTATATTTTAAGGAGTAAATTTGTTTAGTGTATTAACTGATTCATTTAAGAGTGCCATAAATAAAATTAGATTTGCCGATGATGAAAAATCTTTAAAAAAGGCTCTTGATACCCTGAAAAAATCTTTATTAAAAGCAGATGTTCATTATAAAGTCGTGAAAGAGCTTTTAAGAACTGTTGAACTAGAAACAAAAGCGGCCGGTATCGGTCAGCTTAATTTTTTAAAATCACTTAAAACAAATTTGACAAGAATTTTAACAGCTCCGGGAAATCAGGGGTTTGTATATTCATCAAAGCCACCAACAGTTGTTTTAATGGCAGGGCTTCAAGGTAGTGGAAAAACCACCACTACGGTAAAATTGGCAAATTATTTAAAACTAAGACAAAAGAAAGTTCTTGTTGCTGCTTGTGATTTGCAAAGACTTGCTGCCATAGAGCAATTAAAACAATTGTGTTCTACAAATGAGATAGATCTCTTTTCGGATGAAAGTGAAAAAAATCCTGTACTAATCGCCAAAAATTCATTAACAGAGGCAAAAAATGGCCTTTATGATGTGCTTATTATCGATACTGCCGGACGATTGGCGATAGATGATGAACTAATGAGTGAATTAGAAGGTATCAAAAAATCACTAAATCCTGATGAAATATTTTATGTGGCAGATTCTTTGAGTGGTCAAGATGCAGTAAGAAGTGCAAACTCTTTTAATGAAAAAATTGGCATTAGTGGTGTTGTTCTAAGTAAGTATGACGGCGATAGCAAAGGTGGAGTGGCTCTAGGTATCGCTTCACAAGTCGGAATTCCTCTTCGTTTTATAGGAACAGGAGAAAAAATTGCTGATTTGGAACTTTTTGTAAGTGACCGTATCGTAAATCGTTTGATGGGCGAGGGCGATTTAGAAACATTGGCTGAAAAAACAAGTGCCATCATAGATGAGAAACAAGCAAGAAAAATCACGAGTAAAATAAAAAGAGGAGAGTTTAACTTCAATGATTTTTTGGCTCAAATGGAGCAAATGAAAAAATTAGGAAGTATGAAATCCTTGATGGGTATGATACCGGGAATGTCAGGAATGGCAGGCAAATTAAAAGATATGGATTTAGAAAATTCTGTTGAGATGAAACGAATAAAAGCGATGATTGGGTCTATGACAGCAAAAGAGAGAGAGCTGCCATCGCTTTTAAATAACAGTAGAAAAAGAAGAATTTCAAAAGGTGCAGGACTTTCGCAGATGGAAGTAAACAGATTTTTAAAGCAGTTTAAAAATGCAGCCAAAATGGCAAAGAAATTCTCAGGCAAAAAAGGTATGCAAGATTTGCAAAATATGTTGTCACAATCTAAAAGACAAGGCATACCAAGATAGTCTAGCAAAACATCTTTACATTTAAAGAAAGTTTGGATATAATTTACGCTCGTTTTGGCTCTTGCAATAATCCCTCTGTGATCAAGAGCTATAAAACACCGTTTATGGTGATAAAGAGGCATGATATTATTATTCTGCAAACAATTTATCTCTCATATACAAATTTAAAAATTCAAAAGGAACAAAGATGACAACAGTAAGATTAACAAGAATGGGAAGAAAAAAGAAGCCATTTTATAGAATAGTAGTAACTGACAGTAGAAGAAGAAGAGATAGTGGTTGGATAGAATCAATAGGTTATTATAATCCGTTGAGCGAGCCTGAGACTATCAAAATTGATATGGACAGGTTAAATTACTGGAAAAGCGTTGGAGCAAAAGTAAGCGACAGGGTTGCAAAAATTTCTGGTAAATAATTATGATAGATCAATTTTTTTATGAATTTGCAAAGCTTTTAGTAGATAATCCGGATTCTGTCAGAGTTGAAAAAACAGATGTAGATCCCACTTTTTCTGAGATAACTATATATGCTGACAAGGGAGATACCGGTAAACTTATCGGTAAAGATGGTAAGATGATTAACTCTTTAAAAACTATTATTTCCGGATGTAAAGCCAAAGATGGTATATCATATAGAGTGAGCGTAAAAGCAAACGACGAATAAAATGAACAATAACAAGGCTCTTATACAAGTTGCTAAAATAGGGCGACTTGTGGGCTTAAACGGTGAATTGAAGCTAAATATTCATTGTGATTTTCCTGAACAGTTTCATCAAAACGCTCTGTTCTTGACAGATAAAAACTTCAAATTAGAAATCAATACCTTCAATAAGTCCAGAAAAACCGTTTCTTTTAAGGGCTATACTAATCGTGAAGATGCTGCAAAATTGGTAAATATCAATCTTTTTTCTACTAGAGAAGATTCCGAAAAAGAGTGTGCTTTGGAAGAAGGAGAATACTTTTGGTTTGATATGATTGGCTCATATATAAAAGATGGAGTAGATACTTTAGGAGCTGTTTCTGATATTGACAGAGTTGGAGCATGTGATTATTTGGTTATTAAAACAGCTGATGAATTTGTGAAAAAAAACTTGCCTAAACTTTTTTATGTGCCTTATATAGATAGATATATTATTAAATTTGATAAAGATGAAAAGATAATATACAGTAAAGATACGCTTGGTATTTTAGAAAACTCCTAAAATGAAATTTACATTTGTAACTCTGTTTGAAAATCTCATATCTCCATATTTTAAAGATAGTATCTTGAAAAGAGCAATAGAAAATAAAAAAATAGAAATTGACTTTAAAAACCCTCGTGATTATACGAAAAATAAACATAATAAAGTAGATAACTATCAAGCAGGAGGAGGAGCTGGACTTTTGATGCTCCCTCAACCCCTTTGTGATTTGCTTGATATTGTTAAAAAGCAAAACCCTCAAGTTCATATCATTTTTCCGGTGCCGTCCGCTAAACCTTTTCGTCAAATAGATGCAAAAAGATTAGCAAAAAAAGATCATATTGTTTTTGTAAGTGGCAGATATGAAGGAATTGATGAAAGAGTAATAGAAGAGTATGCAGATGAGGTTTTTTCCATAGGTGATTATGTGTTGACCGGTGGCGAGTTGGCTAGTTTGGTTATGAGTGATGCCATAAGCCGGAACATAAAAGGAGTATTGGGCAATGAAGACTCTTTGAGTGAAGAAAGCTTTGAAGATGGTGCGTTGGAAGCACCATCTTTCACAAAGCCAAATATTTTTAAGGGCAGCCCTATCCCCTCAGAGTTTTTAAAGGGAAATCACGCTATAATCTGCTCCTTAAAAAAAGAAATGTCAGGCCTTAAGACAAAATATTTCAGGCCAGACCTATTTTTGCGAAATATTAAAGGATGATATTGTGAGAAACAAATATATACAAGCTTTTGAGGAAGCACAAGTTAGTGAAAAAAATATTCCTGATTTTAGAGCAGGCGATACATTAAGGGTTGCCGTTACTATTAAAGAAGGCGATAAGCAAAGAATTCAAAATTATGAAGGCGTTTGTATAGCTAAAAGAGGAACTGGTACTGGAGCTACTTTTAATGTAAGAAAAATTGGAGCAAACTCTGTTGGAGTTGAAAGAATTTTTCCATTATATTCTGAGAGCATAGACAGTATAACAGTAGTAAGAAGAGGAAGAGTGAGAAGAGCTAAACTTTTCTATTTGAGAGACAGAAGAGGAAAAGCTGCTAAAATTAGAGAACTTAGAAAATAGATACATCATAAGCGGTCTGTTTGACCGCTTGCCCCCACAAGCTTTTAAAGTTTCATTCATTTTGATTTATTAATACACAAGTTAAAAGTGCTATAATTCCACAAAAATTATTTAGGCTATTTTATGGATTCATCTATCAACTTTTCAGAGTTTGACTTTACAAATGCAAGAAGAGTGAAGAGAGTAGGGAGTTTTTTAAATTCCATAGGTTTAGACTTTCCAAGCAGTATTGAACATTTTGTTATCGCCAAGGATAATAATGAGCTGATTGCCTGTGGTGGACTTGATGGAAAAGTTCTCAAAGGAATAGCTGTGGCACCAAGTCACAGAGGAGAGGGGCTGATACTCTCTATTATGACAAATCTTATAAATATCGCTTACTCCAAAGGCATAAAAGACCTATTTATTTTTAGTACCCCAAACAATATTGAACTTTTTGAAGGTTGTGGTTTTAATCTTATTGAAAACTGTGACAACGAAATCATTTTAATGGAAAACAGCAATAATCTACAAATTTACAAAGAAAAACTTTTTAAACAAAGAAAAGAGGGTGATGTGATAGGAAGTATTGTGATGAATGCTAATCCTTTTACTCTAGGGCATCAGTATTTAGTTGAGCAAGCTGCTAAAAAATCCGACTGGCTTCACCTTTTTGTTGTAAAAGAAGATCTCTCTGAATTTAAGTTTAAAGATAGGTTTGAACTTATAAAAAAAGGTATTTCTCACATCCCAAATGTTACTATTCACGAAGGTAGTGATTATATAATATCAAATGCAACTTTTCCAACTTATTTCATAAAAGACAAGGGCAGAATAAACGAGCTACATGCAAAGCTTGATTTGAGCATATATCGAAATCATCTGGCACCGGTTTTGGGTATTACACATAGATTTGTCGGAACAGAACCATATTGTGTGGTAACAAATAATTACAATAAAAATATGAAAACAATGTTGGAAGAGCCAAGCGGAAAGTCAAATCCCATAGAAGTAGTCGAGATAAAAAGAGTTGAAAAAGACGGACAAGCGATATCTGCTTCAAGAGTGAGAGAGTTGTTTAAGAATCAGGATTTTGATAATTTAAAAAAAATTGTACCTTTGAGTACATTAGAATTTTTACAGGGAATGTGATGAATAAAATCGATAAAAGTGCATATGCAGGGACGCTTGAATCAAGTGATGCTTTTATAGAAATTAAGCCGATTGATCAAGATGAAATAAGGATAGAACTACACAGTAGCGTTGAAGAGATGTATGGAGATGATATAAGAGATTTGATAACAAAATGTGTTCAAGAGCTTGGCATTAGTTATATAAGCATAAAAGTTCAAGATAAAGGCGCACTTGATTATGTGATAAAAGCAAGACTTCAAGCAGCCATACTAAGAGCTAATCAAAAAGACAAGATAGAATGGGAAAAATTATGAAATTAAGAAGAAGCATGCTTTTTGTACCGGGATCCAATACTTCTATGGTTTGCAATGCCTTTGTATATAGACCAGATACCGTGATGTTTGATTTGGAAGATTCTGTTGCGGTTAGCGAAAAAGACTCTGCTAGGCTGATGGTATATCACGCATTACAGCATTTTACATACGAAGATGTTGAAACTGCAGTTAGAGTAAATCCTTTAAATAGTATATATGGATTGTTAGATTTAGAAGCAGTAATCAGAGCTGGAGTAGATATAGTCAGGCTTCCCAAGACTGATTGCGTAGAAGATGTTTTGGATATGCAAGAAGTTATAGAAAAGATTGAATACAAAATAGGAACAAGCAAAAAAACAAAACTTTTAGCGGCTATTGAGAGTGCGAGGGGTGTCGTGAATGCTGTTGATATAGCGAGATGCAGTGATAGACTTATGGGTATAGCTTTGGGTGCTGAAGATTTTGTAAGAGACTTGCATACGCAAAGGACTAAGAGCGGTTCAGAACTTATGGCAGCTCGTGCCCAAATACTTTTAGCAGCTCGTGCTGCAAAAATTCACGCTTTTGATTCAGTGTTTTCTGATGTAAAAGATAAGGAAGGATTTGAGCGAGAAGCTAGATATATTAGAGATTTAGGATTTGACGGAAAATCACTCATTAACCCAAATCAAATTTCTGTTTTACATAAAATTTTTGCACCATCCAAAAAAAATGTAGAGTGGTCATTAGATGTTATAGAAGCTGCAGAAAATGCAAAAGAAAAAGGCTTAGGTGTCGTATCGATTGATGGTAAAATGGTAGATGCACCAATCATTGCAAGAGCAAAGTGGACGCTTGAACTAGCAAAAGCTTCGGGAATGCTTGGAGGTGACGAATGATAGCAAAGCAGGATATAATAGATAAAAAGAGGCTGACTCCCAAAAATTCAGAATTTTTTAAAGCAAAAATAAAAAATAATAATAACCATAGAGATAGTAAGATATGTAGTAGTATCGAAGAAAGTATCAAGAGATCAGGGTTGAAAGATGGCATGACTATATCTTTTCACCATGCATTTCGTGGTGGAGACAGGGTGCTGAATAAAGTGATGGATGTTGTAGCAAAGATGGGAATTAAAAACCTTACTTTGGCATCAAGTTCTCTCGCAAGTGTCCATGATCCTTTAATTGAACATATAAAAAATGGTGTTGTAACTCAAATATATACTTCCGGTTTAAGAAGTAAACTTGGAGAAGCAATTTCGAGAGGACTGATGGAAAAACCGGTCCAAATTCACTCACATGGTGGAAGAGTACATCTTGTTAAATCAGGTGAGCTAGTTATAGATGTGGCATTTATAGGTGTTCCTGTTATTGATAAGTTTGGAAATGCAACTGGCCATAAAGGACGCTCAAAATGTGGCTCTTTGGGCTATGCGATGACTGATGCAAGATACGCTAAATATGTTGTGGCTATAAGTGAGAGCATGGAGGATTATCCAAGTTTTCCAGCTAGTATTACTCAAGATCAGGTTGATTCTATAGTGTTGGTTGATGAAGTAGGAGATTCTAGTCAAATCGGAGAGGGCGCTACAAGAATGACGAGCAACCCCAAAGAGTTGTTACTCGCAAGAAGAGCAGCTAAAGTAATAGTTAACTCAGGACTTTTTAAAAATGGGTATAGTCTTCAGACAGGAACTGGTGGAGCATCTTTGGCGACAACAATTTTCCTAAGTGAAAAAATGGAAGAAGAAAATATAACGGCAAGCTTTGGCTTAGGCGGAATCACAGGAACTATGGTTTATATGCTTAAAAGAGGACAGATAAAAAGGCTTCTTGATGTGCAAAGTTTTGATGAATTTGCAGCTAAATCTTTGGGAGAAAATCCAAATCATATAGAGATAAGCGCAAATCAATATGCAAATCCTAGCTCAAAAGGTGCCGCTATAAAACAACTTGATGTTGTAGTCCTTAGCGCACTTGAGATTGATGTTGATTTTAATGTAAATGTTCTAACGGGCTCAAAAGGGTTGCTTAGAGGTGCGAGTGGCGGACATTGCGATACTGCGGCCGAAGCAAAATTGTCTATCATAGTGGCTCCGCTTACAAGGGGAAGAATTCCAACTATTGTAAATAGAGTAAATACTATTATTACCCCTGGTAATACTGTTGATGTTGTTATTACCGATCAAGGTGTTGCAGTTAATCCTAAAAATTCAGAGTTAAAGCAAAGACTTAGAAAGGCTGGGGTTACAGTTGTTGAAATAGACGATTTATATAAAAAAGCAATCAGAATATGCGGGAAACCAAAACCTATCAAATATAGTGATGAAGTAGTCGCAACAATTCGGTATAGAGATGGTTCTATTTTGGATGTGGTTAAGGCATTGGCATAGAAGACATACTTAAAAGCAGGGAAGAGAGAGTTAAAAGACAAAGTGAATTGATAAGAAAATTTAACTCTCCAATTGTAAGCTTGAGTATAAATATTCCTGGATCAAATAAGCTGATAAATGATGCAAAAATTATCTTTGATGCTTCAGTTAAGGAAATACTAAAATCTAGTTTGGATATTGTAGAGATTAAAACTTATAAAACTGCAAGTGGCTATGAAGCACAAATTTCTATAAATGAGAATATCTTAAAAATTAAAAACCAAACTATTTATATCGAAGAAAATCATCCCCTCGGAAGGTTTATGGATATTGATGTGATTGATGAAGATGGCATGATTGTATCAAGAAAAGATATGTTTCAACCTAGGAGAAAATGTTATTTATGCGAAAATAATGCGAAAATTTGTGCAAGAAGTAAAAGACATTCACTTGATGACTTACTCGCTTTTATTCACCAAAAAGTGCTTGAATATGAAAAAGATTGAAGATATTGCATTTGAAGCCCTGATAAAAGAGGTAGAGCTGACACCAAAACCTGGACTTGTTGACAGGATAAATAACGGCTCCCATAAAGATATGGATATACATACTTTTTATAAGAGTTCTAGCGCTATAAAGCCTTTTGTATCGCGTTTTTTATATTGTGGAAAAAATGCTCTACATGTAGAGCATTCAAAACTGTTTGATGAACTAAGAGCCATAGGTAAACTTTGTGAAAAAGAGATGTTTTTGTCCACAAATGGCATAAATACTCACAAGGGTATGATTTTTTCATTAGCAGTGATATGTGGGGCAATTGGCAGGATAAGAATAGATAATAAAACAATCAAATATGTAGTTCTCCAAAATGAAATCAAAAAAATATGCAAAAATTTAATCCAAAATGATTTAAAAAATAGCAAAAAAGTCAAAACAAATGGAGAAAAATTTTTCTGTCAAACAAAAATGGCTGGTATCAGAGATGAAGCCCAAGATGGATATCCTACGATTTTTCAAAAAAGCTTACCTTTTTATTTTGAAAAAATCAAACATCATAATGAAGATATCGCACTAAAACTAACACTCCTGTTTCTAATGCAAAATACGGTAGACAGCAATCTGTTTGCAAGAGGAGGAATGCAAGGTATAAATTTTGTAAAAAAAAGAGCAGGTGAACTGTTGGCGATAAAAGATATATCGATTTTAGATAAAAACCTGATTGTATTTGATAATGAATTGATTCAAAGAAATCTTTCTCCCGGAGGAAGCGCCGACCTCCTATCACTCACTTGGTTTTTATCGAAAATCACTAAATTTATCTAACATACAAAAATAAATATTAGATAGGATTAATTTGCAATTAAGTTTTATTAGTGTAAACTTTTATAAATACTAAATGGTAATTATTATTATCTAGTAAAATTTATAAAAAGGATAGCTATGAAACAGTTAACTACAACAGCAGGTAATCCTGTGGGCGACAACCAAAATTCTTTGACCGCAGGAGAAAGGGGTCCTGTTCTTATGCAAGACTATTATCTTATAGAAAAACTTGCTAATCAAAACAGAGAAAGAATTCCCGAGAGAACAGTACATGCAAAAGGCTCTGGCGCATATGGAACACTTAGGGTAACAAATGATATCACAAAATATACAAAAGCAGATATTTTTTCATATATCGGCAAGGAGACTCCTTTGCTTATTCGTATATCGACAGTTGCAGGGGAGAAAGGTGCAGCTGATGCCGAAAGAGATGTAAGGGGTTTTGCCATAAAATTTTACACAAAAGAGGGGAATTGGGATTTAGTTGGCAATAATACACCCGTATTTTTCATATCTGACCCTTATAAATTTCCAGATTTTATTCATACCCAAAAAAGAGACCCCAGAACAAATATGAGATCCAATACTGCTCAATGGGATTTTTGGTCATTAAGTCCTGAAAGCCTACATCAAACTACCATACTTTTTTCAGACAGAGGATTGCCAAGCGATTTAAGGCATATAAATGGATATGGGTCTCATACATATAGTTTTATAAATAAAGACAATGAAAGATTTTGGGTTAAATTTCATTTTAAAACCAGGCAAGGTATCAAAACTATGACAAATGAAGAGGCCGCAATTGTTGTGAGTAAAGACAGAGAGAGTTCGCAAAGAGATTTGTTTGAAGCTATTGAAAATAAAAATTTTCCGAAGTGGGATATGAAAATTCAAGTGATGAGCGAAACTGAAGCAAAAAATTACAAATATAACCCTTTTGATCTTACGAAAGTTTGGTCTCATAAGGATTTTCCACTGATAGATGTTGGTGTTGTGGAGTTGAATAGGAATCCAAATAATTATTTCAACGAAATAGAACAATCTGCTTTTAGTCCCTCGAATACAGTTCCTGGTATCGGATTGTCCCCTGATAAAATGCTTCAAGCTAGAGCATTTTCATACCCTGATGCACATAGATATCGCCTCGGAACGCATTATGAAATGCTACCTATAAATCAACCTGTAAACGAAGTAAATAATTACCATGCGGATGGTTCTATGAATTTTAGTGATATAAAGCAAGAAAGCGGAGTAAAGTATGAGCCAAACAGCTTTAATGGTCCAAAAGAAAATCCAATATACAAAGAGCCTTCTTTAGAGATTTTTGGAGATGCTGACAGATATGATAGAACATTAGACAATGATTATTTTACTCAGCCTAGGGATCTTTTTAATTTGATGAGTAAAGACCAAAAAAATCAGCTTTTTGGAAACATCGCAGCATCAATGAGTGGTGTTCCAAAAGAGATTATTGATAGGCAGATGGCACTATATGAAAAAATTTCAACGGAGTATGCAGATGGTGTAAAAAGAGCTTTGGATGTCTAATAAAGTATCAGAACAAGAAGAGAGGCGTTACGAAGAGCTTCAGCTTATGGCACTTGATTTTGCCAGAGAAGGTAATACCAAAGAACTTAGTAAAATGTTAAAGTATGGTATGAGTGCAAATCTATGCACTCATAAAAATGATTCATTAATTATGCTTTCTTCTTACAAAGGGCATTTGGAAACAACAAAAATGCTCATAGAAAATGGTGCTGATATAAATAAAATAAATGCTAGAGGACAAACCCCATTAGACGGGGTTTGTTTTAAAGGAAACTTAGAGATTGCTAAATTATTAGTGGAAAATGGTGCAAAGATTGATGGAAATCCAATTATATTTGCCACAATATTCGGAAACAAAGAAATAGTTAAGTATCTAAAAGAAAAAGGAGTAAATAAGAAGTCATTGAAAATGCTTGGTATCAGCGTTGAGTTTATCTCTTCATTTATATCTTCAATAAAATCACTATTTAAGACAAAAATTCCCGCTAGAAAAATGAGTATCTAGCTAGGCTGGATGTTTTTTTGCAATTCTTAGAATAATATAGCCTATGAGACCAGAGAGTACAGAGCCTAACAATATGGCTAATTTATCGGCATAATGATAAATTTGTGTATCATCATAGGCTAGAGAATCGACAAATAGACTCATCGTAAACCCGATACCAGTAAGTATTGATAAGCCATATAATTGTAACCAATTGCTATCTTTTGGCAAGCTAGCTAGACCAAATTTTATGGCAAGCCAACTAAACCCAAATACGCCTACCTGCTTGCCTATAAACAACCCGAACATTATACCCATAGGCACAGATCCAGTCATGTCTTCTAGTGATATTCCTCTTAAATCTACACCTGCATTTACAAAAGCAAAAAGAGGTAAAATCATAAATGCTACCCAATAATGTAAGTCATGTTCCAACTCTTTTGAGACTGAGAATTTTTTACCATTTTTATCTTCAGAGTTTAAAGGTATCATAAAAGCAAGTGCTACGCCAGCTAAAGTAGCATGAACACCTGATTTTAAAACACTGACCCAAAGCACCGTCCCCACCAATATATAGGCTGCTTTTTTGGTAACACCCATTTTATTCATAATAAACAAGATAATAAGCGAGACAAGTGAAATTACGATAGAAATAGTTGATAAATCAGTAGTATAAAATAGAGCGATAATAACAATAGCCCCAAGATCATCAATAATAGCCAATGCCATTAAAAACAGTTTCAAAGATACTGGCACTCTGCTTCCAAGTAAAGATAAAATACCTAATGCAAATGCTATATCAGTGGCCGTTGGTATTGCCCAGCCTTTCATGGCAAAAGATTCGCCTTGGTTAAAAGCGATAAAGACCAAAGCTGGAATAATCATACCGCCAATAGCTGCAATTCCAGGCAATGCAACCTGACTTAGGGAAGAGAGGTGTCCTTCTAAAACTTCTCTTTTAACTTCAAGACCTATAAGAAAAAAGAAAATTGCCATCAGCCCGTCATTGACCCATAAAAGTAAGGGTTTTGCTATTTGTAAATTGCCAAATCTTATCTCTACATGTGTATGCAAAAAGCTATTATATGTAGCGGAAAGCGGACTGTTTTCCAAGACAAGTGCCAAAATAGTTACGGCTATCAGTATAATACCAGCTGAAGATTCTTTTTGTATGAATTCTTTAATTCCTGTCATATGTCCTTCTTAATATCTTTTACATAAGATTATATCAAATTTATCTATTTTAAAAAAGAGATAAGAATACTTTTCTAAGTTTTTGACAGAAACTGATTGGTTGTTTTTTGAATTCGCTGTATGTAGACGCCATTATTTTTGGCTATATTTATAAAATTTGTTTTGTCTTCTTCCTGATTAAAGGCTTTATTCGGAAAGAAAATATAACCACTAATATGATCTAATAAATATCCTTTTTCACCGGCAATTATCAAAGGTATTTCACTCCACAAAACCTTTCTTTTGTCTATGTCTATCCCGTCGTCTTTTATCGATATTCGAAGTAGTTTGTTTGCATCTTTTTCATTGTCAAATTTTTTCGAGAGATAAAATCTTTCTATACGAATTTTGAGATAATACCAATAGATTAACATAATGGTTGAAAAAAGCAAGATGGCTAAAGTGCCTTTTAAGAGCGCCCCCACTACTCCAAATTGAAGAAGTGCAATAAAAATCCAACCTAGATATTTCTTTGGAGTGTGATACATTCTATATTCATAAGCAAACTCTCCAGCTTGCATATATGTGTCTTTATCCCACCTGAAACTTAGTGTTATCTCTTTAGACATGCTCGTCATTTGCTTTGATAAAAATATCTTTTTTACATATAATATCTCTATTATCTAATTCATCTATTAAGTTTTTTGTTTCAAGATAGAGAGAATCAAATATTTTTGAATTTGTATCATAAAGTTTTTTTTGCTTTCTAGCATAAAGCCAAGCAACTATAATCGAACTACCAAATAGGCCATAGATGAGTAGTTGCCACTCTTTTAAATCCATGAGTACGATAAAGTACTGAACAGAAAAAAGCACAAAAAATTCAATAGAAAAGATAATTATTAGAGTCGAACTATGTTCAAAATCTAGTGTATATTTTTCAATTTCCTTAATTTTCTTTAGATTTTTATTAATTTTTTCTACTGTTTTGTGATGTTCTGTACTTATGTTTGAATTGTTAATATTATCTATGTGTATATTGCTTAAGTTATATTCAACATTTAGTTGTTTGTACTCTTCTAAAATCTGGGGGTTTTTATCCATGATTTTAAGTATTTCATCAACGCTTAGTTTTTTCTTTTTGGCGATGTTTTGAACATCTTGCAAGATTAAATCATAAAGACCTACCTCTTTAATCTCCTGTGCGACTCTTGATAAATTAATCATTTTTTCTCTTTGAGGAGGAGAGCATTCTACTGCTCTCCAAATATTTTATTCTTCAGTTTCTTCTAATCCAAAACTTGCTGTTTTATCCTTTGCAGGTAAAAATATACCTATAAGACCTTTAAGACCTACTGACATAATTATATTATATAAGAATAAAAACCAGGCTAGTAGAACCATAGAACCACAAATAGCAGCCAAAATCATATATGTCTCAAATTCACCATGCACATATAAGTGGCGACGAAGCATACCATGAAGTCCTGCCATGCCCGCAAATGCACCCATGCCAATACCGCCAATCAAATGTAGCCAGAAATGGGTATTTGATAACTTATGAGAGTACATCTTGGTACCATTTGTAACGATTGGCCAAATAACATAAACTGCACTGTAGAGCGTCATATATAAACCAACTATCAAGGCTATATGGACATGAGCCATAATAATCCACTGGGTATTGTGTAAAATTCTATTCATCCCCATATCTGCTTGGATAATTGCAGCAGGAACTGCCAAACCAAATCCAAGCAAGCCACCCAACAGGTACTTAAGTTCCATTGTCATTTTTAGAGGTCTTGCTTTCCACAGGGTTACTAAGGTAATAAATAGAGCCAATCCTTGAGTAAGGAGCTCAAATGCTGTTACCATTTCACCAGAAATCAGTTTCATAGCTTCTGGTTGTCCTTGGTCTGCTAGTAAGTGATGAGACCAAACCATCCAGGAAACAAGCAGTTCAAGCATCAAAGCTGCTCTTGCTACATTTTCCATAAACAGTTTTTGTCCTGTGATTAGAGTAGCTAAGAGATACCAAGAACCCGCAACATAGATAAGAACCAAACCATCAGCAACAAGATCCAATCCCCACCAAAAAAAGTTTTTATATAAAAGTGCATTTATAGCTGTTACATCAAGATGCACACCGCCAACTTCTGCGACAAGATATACAAGAACTAAAATACCTGCTGCCAGTATCACGAGTGCATCCAAAAATGTATCTACTGTTCCTCTAAAGATTGCAACAACAGGAAGTGCAAGCGCAGGCTCTTTTGAATATGGAGGACGACCTGTGATTTTGTACCAAAGGTTAAGCATACCGTCAATTCCGAAACCTGATATCAAAAGCTCTTTTGTTGTTTTATTTTTATGAACGCCGACACGGGCAAAAATAGTCGCATAAATATTATAAATAAACCCTAAAGTTCCTAGCATAATTAATGCAACACCGACTATAAACATAATACCGCCATATACATTAAATTGCGTAAGATCAGCCGGAAGTGGCCAGTATAGCGTGTATAGCGGAGCATATTGTGTTGCAAATGCTGCTAGCCAAGCCAAGGCTGTTCCTATTGTGATAAGAAGCCATACAACATTCGCCAATTTTATGCTATAAAGAGGTTTTTTTGTCAAATATGGCACTAAAAACATAAATGCACCAAATACCAATTGATAAGTTGAGCCAAATATACCAACTATTGGGTGCGCAGTCATAATTGAGAAGTAATGCTGCGGATGTGAAAACATTGCTGGCAATGGATTTGCAGGACCGGTTTGTACCAATCTCATAAGCATCCCTTCACCCGCTGTTAAACCGAAAAATAAAAATGCCATAACAACCGCTCTTAGTGTTACTTTTTGAAGAGCATTTAAACTTTTGTGGTCAAAATTTGTCCCACTAATTAAATTTTTTGCAAAACTCATTTTTGACCTCCCGTGCATCCTGTAACTCTAACAAAATTCTTTACTTTCATCAAATCATTTCCCTCTTCATCATATTGTGCAGGACCAGAATACTCAGTTGAAGTTAAATCAAATACCCCATTGTGATTAAATGTCCATAATATTTCATTTGGCGAACCTGGATCAACTTGCATTTGCAAAACCATTGTTCCATCTTGCCTAAAAAGACCAAAACCGTAAGTCAAATCATCACTTTTTACA
>JAJRPV010000034.1 GCA_024280575.1 Campylobacterales bacterium | reverse complement strand
TCTAGCATTCCTAAGGACATACATGTAAACGCTAATTTTTGGCTGACTTCATCGGAGTTGAAGCCTATGCGAAATTTATTGCTTAGGAGTGTTTTGTTTTTGTATTTTAGCGGATATGGGGTTTTGTTTAAAATCTCAAATGTTGTGATGGCGTCACTTGGGGCTGTAAGCTGTTTGTTAAAGAAGTGTTTGTATTTTTTCTCTAGATTTGCGATTATCCTATCTCTTACCATCATCACATCACCTTCCCTTAATGTCCAATGGCGATTTTTTGCTACCTCTGAACTAAGCGTTAAAACTGCGGGTGAAATGTTGTGCAAAGATTCTATAAATTTTTGATTTACTCTAAAAAACTCAACTCCAAGCACCTTAAAATCCAATCCATTATGAAACTGTAATTGCATCAAAAGAGATTTTAAAAATCTCTCGTCCACACTTCTGACAGTAAAAGCAAACTCTTTTTCTTTTTTATAGATTTGTAATTTTTGATCTGGCGGATAAAGAAGTGAAAAAACATAAGGTTTAAAGCCGTTTTTACCGTGTATCTCCTTTAGGTATTCATCATTTAACATAGCTTTAAAGAGATTTGTACTTAAAAATTCATTGCATCTTAAAAATGCTACATCTTTTTTTAATTCAATTTTTATAATCCCTTCGTAATAGTGCATTTTTTACCTCACTTTCACTTTTTTCAATTATATCACAATCAACGCTAATAATTTTTATCGTATCACTATCGGAACTGTTTTTAAGATTATTTTGTGTAAAATAACAACCATTTTAAACAAAAGAAGGAAAAAGATAATGAAGATTTTATTAGCTGTTATTTTATTTTTAGGCTCTTTGACTGCCAAGGAAACCCTTACTATATACACTTATGACTCATTTGCGGCTTCTTGGGGGCCTGCTCCTCTTATCAAAAAGGCATTTGAGAAAAAGTATAACTGTAATTTAAAATTTGTTGCTACTGATAGTGCTATCGGAAGCTTGAGAAAAGTTCAAATCGAGGGTAAGAATACAAAAGCTGACATAGTTTTAGGGTTAGACACGAACACTGCCGAGCTTGCTAGAAAAACCGGTCTTTTTGCGAAACAGCATACTGACACATCTAGGCTTTCACTTCCTATCAAATGGAATGACGAGAACTTTGTACCGTTTGATTATAGTTACTTTGCTTTTGTTTACGACTCTAATAAAACCAAAAACCCTCCTACTTCCTTTGATGAACTTGCAAATATGCCAAAAAACTTTAAAATTATCATAGAGGACCCTAGAAGTTCTACTCCAGGTCTTGGACTTCTTTTGTGGGTTAAATATATCTACAAAGACAAGGCTGGTGCATATTGGAAAAAACTTGCTCCCCACATACTTACTATCACAAAAGGCTGGTCCGAGGCTTACAATCTTTTTCTAAAAGGCGAAGCTGATATGGTGCTCTCTTACACTACTTCACCTGCCTACCATATCATAGAAGAGAAAAAATATCAGTATAAAACAGCTAATTTCAAAGCAGGTCACTATGCAGGGATAGAGATAGCGGGTATGCTCAAATCCTCAAAACACAAAGCACTAGCTCAAAAATTTTTAAACTTTATGCTAAGTGATGAGTTTGCAAATATAATTCCTACTACAAACTGGTCATACCCAGTCATCAAGACAAAAAAAGGTTTGCCAAAAGCATTTTCGACTCTATATGTTCCTAAAAAGATGATTTTAATTGATGGAAAAACTGTTGAGAAAAACAGAAAAGCATATATCAACGAGTGGCTTAAAGCAATTTCAAAATAGATGCTAAAAGAGTATTGGAGGTTCAGAGGTTCACTGGTTCCGGGTCTCTTAGCCTCCTCTTTTTTACTCACTCTTGCTTTTTTGCTGTTTCTCACTTTGTATAGTGCGACAAGTTCAGGCGAATCGATTTTTCAAACGCTTGACGCAAGGATTATCACTCTTTTAAAATTTACTCTCTTTCAAGCTACTCTTTCAACTGTTTTGTCTGTTTTGTTTGGTACTTTTTTAGCTTGGAGTCTTGCTCATCAATCAAGGTTTTTTGCTCGCTCTTTTCTTATCGCCCTCTTTTCCTCATCTTTGGTTTTACCAACCATCATAGTCGTGTTTGGCTTAATCACAATTTTAGGCAAAAACGGATGGCTAAATCACCTCTCAAATTATCTTTTTGGCTACTCTTTTGAGGGATTTTTATATGGATTAAGCGGCATATTAATCGCACATGTTTACCTAAATGCCTCCTTTGCGGCAAGAGCACTTTTACATAGTTTTGAATCCATACCAAAAGAGAGATACAAGTTAGCGAAAAGTTTAAATTTTTCTACTTTCAAAAGATTTAAAATCATAGAATTTCCGGCTATCAAATCTACCTTGCTTGGTATATCTTCGACTATTTTTCTACTATGTTTTACTTCATTTGCCATAGTTTTGATTTTAGGTGGAAATCCTAGCTATAACACACTCGAAGTCGCTATTTATGAAGCGGTTAAACTGGACTTTGATATTTCAATGGCCTTAGAATTAGCTTTTATACAACTGAGTATATCGATTATCCTCGTTCTTGTATCTTCAACTCTAAAAACTGGCGTATCAAATATAAAAACCCAATCTCTTTTTATTCCGTGGCGTGAACCTTTTTATGTAGGAATACTACAAAAAGTAGCTATTTTTCTTTTTGGACTCTTTTTTATTTTACCTCTTATTGCCATAATTTCAGATGGTTTAAACTCTGATTTTATAAAAATTTTTAGCTCAAGCGTATTCATTAAATCATTTTCCACTAGCATATATATAGCTTCTATCTCTAGTGTCATCACAGTTTTATTTACTATTTTATTAGCAAGCTCCAAAAGGAACTTTGCTTTAAACTACCGATTGCGTAAGAGTTTTGCAGGAAAATTTATCGCTATTTTAATCTCTTTCTCAGGTATGCTTTATTTGGCTATCCCATCCTTGGTGCTTGGATTGGGATTTTTTCTTTTATCTCAAAGATTTACAGCACCTCTAGTATTTTGGGCAACTTTCGCTCTTTTGAGTGCAAATATTTTAATGTCTCTACCTTTTTCTCTATCAGTTTTATACCCATCTATGCTTAAAACTGCAAAAAGATATGATAAACTATGTTTTAGCTTGGGAATTAGTGGTTATAAAAGATGGATATATTGCGAATGGCCATATTTGAAAGAGTCTATCGGTTATATTTTGGCTTTGTCATTTTGTTTGTCTCTTGGAGATTTAGGGGTTATATCACTTTTTGGAAGCCAAGACTTTTCAACTCTTCCTTGGTATTTGTATGGTCTTATGGGTTCATACAAAAACAGCGATGCCGCGGGTGTTGCCTTGGTATTGTTGGTCTTAGTATTGAGTATTTTTATATTGGTACCAAAATTATTTTCTAAGGGAAGTGTTGTTAAAGATAGATAAAATAATTTACAAATACAAAGATGAAAGTATATATAATTTTTCTATGCAAGCCAAAAAAGGTGAAATCGTAGGAATAGTCGGAGCAAGCGGTAATGGAAAATCAACCTTGCTTGACTTGATATCGGGTTTTCTAGCACCAACTAGCGGACATATCACTTTTGATGGATTTGAGATAACAAATCTTCCGCCTGAAAAAAGACCGGCTACTATTTTATTTCAAAATTATAATTTATTTGAACATTTGAGCGTAGAAAAAAACATATTGCTCGGTATAAACAGTTCTTCAAAAAAAGATGATTTAAAAAAAATATACCAAATACTGGACGAAGTAGGATTAAAAGGTTTTGAGAAAAAAATCGTTTCAACACTCTCAGGAGGACAGCAACAAAGAGTTTCCCTTGCAAGATCTCTTCTGAGGGACAAACCGATATTGTTGCTTGACGAGCCATTTACCGGACTGGATTTCGACACGAGAGTATATATGTTGAAACTCGTAAAAAAGATAACAAAAACAAAGCAAATTTGCACGATAATGGTAACACATGAATTAGATGACTGCAAACAAATAGCAGACAAAATATATGAAGTAAAAAATAAAAAATTAACTCAACTTTGGGTATAATTTTTATTCAACATAAAAAGTTGAATAAAAATTTACAAAGGTAAAAAATGAGTTTAAAAAAATATGATTATACACAAGATGAATTAAACAAATTTCAGTGGGCTATCATAAAAACCAAAGATGGAGAAATGAAAGTCAAATTATATCCCCAAGAGACACCAAATACTGTTGCAAACTTTGCAACTTTGGTAAATGACGGATTTTACAATGGTCTGAATTTTCACAGAGTAATTCCTGGTTTTGTAGCACAGGGCGGTTGTCCTCTTGGAACAGGAACCGGCGGTCCTGGCTGGAGCATCGCTTGTGAATGCGATAATCAAACAAGTAAACACTCTAAAGGTAAGCTATCTATGGCTCACGCAGGAAGAGATACGGGTGGGAGTCAGTTTTTTATCTGTTACGACAATCTTCCTCATTTAGATGGTGTTCACACAGTATTTGGCGGAATTGAAGATGGAGATGAAGAGAGTATGAAAGTCTTAGATGCCATAAAACAAGGCGACAAAATAGAGAGTATAGAGATAAAAGAGAGTCTATAGTAAAATTCAAAAGAGTGGGATTTTTAACCCACTCTTTTTTTCTTTTTCGTAGCAACTTCCATATATAACCACAATAATCCAAGAAGCGAAATCAAGATAACCGGTGCAAGCCATGGATTTGAAGATATATACTTACTTGCTTTCACTAGCGTCTCACCTGCTTTATAGCTTGCAATTCCTACTATTAGACTCCAAAGAGCTGCTGAGATTACATTTAGAATATTAAATTTAACTGCGCTGTATTTTGTAAAACCTATTGCTATTGGTATGAGCGTTTGTATACCATATATAAATTTTTGAAAAAAGATTATTCTGTCTCCCTGTTTTTTCATCATAAGATGACTTAGAGCAAGCTTCCTTCTGTGTTTTTTAAGATAGGGCATCATTTGAGATTTATTGTATCTACTAAGATAAAAAAGTAATGAATCCCCAAGTGCATTTGCGACAAAAGCCACCAAAATAGATACACTCAAGTCCATTTGACCCGAATAAGAGAGAACTCCGGCTGCTATCAAAGCAACCATACCTCCGCCTAGTGAATATATAAATAAAATTATATATCCATAAGTTGATAAAGAATTTAATATATCTTGCAAAATGGGCCTATCTTATTTCATTGACAGCATCAAAAAATTCTTTGATAGCATAAGTGTCATATTTTGTAGGCATATTAACTATATCTACAGCTTTTGCTCCGTTGCCGTAATATTCAATATTTTTATCATTATCTTGGCTTATAACTGTACCTTTTAGAGAAACTCCTAAAAACAAGCCTTCAGATTTTCTATAAGCAAATATTTCAGCACTCAAATCAATCTTGCTGTTTTTTTCAAATGTTTTAGCTAGCGGTCCTGCTGATATTGAAGCATCAGCTCCCATTGTAATGCTTTTACCCAACAATGATTTTACACTTTTTGCACTATTTAAAATAAGCAATATAGAATTGTGTTCATATCCAAACTGCCAACCCACACTTCCACTTTTAAGTTTTATAAAAAAAGGATTACTCCATGAGCCGTCCTCTTTTCTTATACTTGCGACTCCATTGCCAAACTCACCACCGATAAAAAAACCAATCTTTGTAGCACTTGGAATCACTACAATAGCTTTTGATTTTGCCAAAATGGTTGTTGGTATTTTATTTTTAGTTCTCAATATATCTCTTAAACTATTTGCACTATTTAGCAACTCTTCACTAGCTCCGGCAAATGAAGCTGTTGCAAATAAAACCATAGATAAAAATAGATAAATTATTTTTCTCATATTCAAACTCCTTGTGTATAATTATAAAAAGTTCCCTCTAGCCCCATAAGTTCGTCGTGAGTACCTTCTTCTTCAATCTTCCCTCTATCTAGCACATAGATATAATCCGCTTTTTTTATCGTACTTAATCTATGTGCAATTATAATTGTAGTCTTATCTTTTAAATAATCACTTAACGACTCAAACAACCTACTCTCCGTGTGAACATCAAGTGCCGAAGTGGACTCATCTAGTATGACAATATTTGAATTTTGCACTATCATCCTAGCTATAGAGAGTCTCTGTCTTTGTCCACCTGATAGCTTCACTCCATTTCTTCCGACTTGCGTATCTAATCCCTCTTTTAAATCTTCTATAAAATTACTTAGTTGAGCAATGCTGAGAGCCTCAAAAAGCAACTCATCATCTATATTTGCTCCAAAAGTTAAATTTGCCCTAATTGTATCATTAAACATCTGAGGATTTTGCAAAACAAGATAGACATTGTCTCTCACTATATCTAAACCAATATCCTTTATAGAGCAGTTATCATATAAAATATCGCCTTTTTGAAAAGAGTATAATCCAACTAAGAGATTTGCCAAAGTTGTCTTTCCGCTTCCACTTGCTCCTACTATAGCAATTTTCATACCTTTTTTTATATGCAGATTTATATTTTCGAGTATATTTTTATCATCATCATAGGCAAAACTAAGGTTTTCTACCTTGATTGCATTTGTGGGGTTTACGATAAAAGGATTACAATTATGTTCAAATTTTGGTTCGCATTTTAAAGCAAATATAGAATTTATCCTGTTGAGTGATTTTTTTGCATTGTGATATGCGTATTGGATATTTAAAATATCTTGTATGGGAGTCATCATCACCCAAAGATAACCAAAAATTCCAAACATCAAACCAATACTCAAATCAGAGTAAGCAACAACCAATATACTAGCCGCTCTAAAAACTTCAAAACCGGATAAAAATATCAAAAAAGAGAGTCTATTTGCTCCATCACTTTTATATGTGAATTCTATTGATTTTTCTTTGATTACTTTGGCGCTGTTAATCACCCGATTAACATAATTTTTGTCTTGATTAGACGCACGAATTTGTGAAAAAAGTTCAAGTGTTTCGCTTAACGATTCTTGAAATACCTCAAATGCTTTATTTTGATTTTTTTTCAAAACAGAAACTCTTTTTGCAATTTTGGTTGTGAGAATGATAACAAATGGATTTAATATCAATATAAAAAGAGCCAACTGCCAATGTATTAGCAATAAAACTACACCAACTCCTATGATAGTTAAAATAGATATAATTAAGCGACTCACAAAAGAACCAAGAAAATTTTCTATAGTATCAACATCTACAACCATCAAAGATGCACTTTTACCTGAACCAAAAAACTCAAGTTCATTTATAGCAACACAACTCAAATGCTTTAAGAGATCTTTTCTCAGTTTATAAGAGATATTTTTAGACACTATGGTAAAAAGTTTGGTTTGGTAATAGTTAAGGATAAAGTAGAAGCCTCTTAGCAGTATAACTAAAACCAACATAACGCCTACATATACATAAGCCTGCGAAGCATGTCCCAAAAAAGAATCTATGGTTTTGGTAACGATGCCTGGTTTTTTAAGTAAAACTTCATCTACGAGAACCGGCATAATAAGTGGGGCAGGAGTGCTGACTATAACAGCAAGGAGAGCCAATATATTTGCGATAATCAGCTCTTTTTTATATTTTTTAGCTTCGTTAAAGAATTTTTTAAAGCTATACATTAAAAACCTCTACATGTAGAGTTATCTAGCAAAGTCGATGGAACGCACTTCTCTTATAACATTTACTTTTATCTCACCTGGATATTGCACTTTTTCTTCTATCTCTTTTGCTATCTCTTTTGCTAAAAGTACAGCTTCATCATCATTTACAAGCTTTGCGTTTGCAATGACTCTCACTTCTCTACCGGCATTTATAGCATATGCCTGTTTTATACCATCTCTATCAGTTGCTATCTCTTCTATGCTCTTAACCCTCTTTAGAAATGCTTCCAATACTTCTCTTCTAGCTCCCGGACGAGCAGCTGAGAGCGTATCTGCTGCACAAACTGCAGCTGATTCTACGCTAGTCGGCTCTTCGTGTCCATGGTGAGCATAGATTGCATTTATAACTGCATCTTTTTCTTTATATCTTTTACATATATCTGCACCCAAATCAACATGGCTTCCAGGGAAATCATGCGTCAACGCCTTTCCAATATCATGAAGTATCCCTGCTCTTCTTGCAAGCATCTCATCTCCGCCACATTCCGCTGCTATAATACCTGCAAGATGGGCAACTTCGAGTGAGTGACCAAGTGCATTTTGTCCGTAACTTGCACGAAATTTAAGTCTTCCGATGAGTTTAACAATTTCAGGATGTACTTTTGATAAACCTAAATCCATAAGTATATTTTCACCCTCTTCTATCAAGCCTTTGTCAAACTCTGCTTTTGTTTTTTCATATATCGCTTCTATTCTTGCCGGTTGGATTCTACCATCCTCTACTAGAAGTTCGATAACTTTTGTGGCAACTGCTCTTCTATACAAGTTAAAGCTACTCAATATTATCGCATTTGGCGTGTCGTCAATGATTATATCTACTCCCAAAAGCATCTCAAGGGTTTTTATATTTCTTCCCTCTTTGCCAATAATCCTGCCTTTTAGTTCATCATTTCTAATATTCACAACATTTATGAGTCTCTCAGCTGCAAAATCACCCGCAAACCTGCTCGTGGCTTGAGCAAGTATATAATTTACTCTTCTTCTTACATCTTGTTTTGCTTCTTCTTCGTATTTTCTTACTATGTGTGCTATTTCTGAGCGAGATTGTTCTTCAACTTTTTTAAGCACTATATCTTTTGCTTCTATCTGAGTTAAACCGGCAGATTTTTCAAGAACGCTCAGTGCTTCTTTAACTTTTACAGCGTATTCCTCTTTAAGTTTTGTACCTTCAGCATATAGCTCTTTCGCCTCTTTTTGTATATTGCCAAGTTCACTTTTTTCTTTATTTATTTTCTTTAATTCTTCTTTGTAAATCTCTTCTTTTTTCTCTAATTCAAGCATCTTTTCCGAGTGCTCTTTTTTGCAACTTATCACTTTATCTTCATACTGTTCTCGTGCCTTAAGCTCTGCTTCTTTCACTTTAATAGTACTGTTTTTCAGTACTAGTTCTGCTTCATACTCGATTGCTTTTGCTTTTGCTTTTGCTTGCTCCACATATACTTCATAATTTGCCGCGTCTATTTTTTTAGCAACAAAAAACCCTATTCCGGTACCTACTACGATACCAATTCCAACCGCAACTGATTCAATTATCATGCTTCCCTCTTTTTATTGTTTTGTATGGGGTAATATAAATATCTGCTTGTATGTCGTGTGATTCTCCTACACACGAAGCTGTAATACAATCGCTCAACTCTACAAATGCTATCTTTGGTTTATATGGAAGAGATTGAAAGAATCTATCATACATCCCTTTTCCAAAACCAATTCTTCTAAATGCTCCATCTACCCCTAAGACCGGAACAATCGCCAAATCAATTTTTTTGCCTTTAGCAAAAGAATTTTTTGGTTCTTTTATATTAAATTTCTTTATATTTAAAGGCAATCTAAATTTTACCATTTTGAAGCTGACACCTTCCATAAATGGCACAAAAATGTTGTACTTTTTATCTTTTTTGAGTACTTGTATCACTTTATTTATATTCACTTCTTGTTTTAAAGGTATATATAAAAGTATATTTTTTGCTTTAATTTCATCTATATACTTTAGGATTTTTTTATTCACAAGAAAATCTCTTTTTATCTTATTATTAGTTTTTTTTAGCCTGTTTTTGCAATATTTTCTAAATTCATTTTTATTTTCAAATTGCATATTTTTCATGATTTTATCTTTTAAGGAATTTTTATATATAATAATATCCTTATTTTTATAAAAAGGTTTTTATGATGAAAAAATACTCTTATGTTTTTTTACTTGCTTTAGCTCTAGTTTTTGTTTCATGTTCCAAAGAGAAAAATGAAACTAAAGGTAGTAATGTAAAAAAAGAAGTTACAAAGACTGAAGTAGCACAAAAAGAAAGCAACAATATAACTTTAACGACAGTTAATGGCGAAAAAATACAAGTTACAAAAACAGATAAAGGCTTTACCTTTTCAAATGCACAAAATCAGATAGTACTGGTTGACTTTTTTGCAACTTGGTGTCCACCGTGCAAAGCCGAGATTCCACATTTGAACAATTTGCAAGAAAAATACAAAGGTAAGATAAAAATCATAGGTGTTTTGATTGAGCCGAATAAAGACAATGATGAACTTAAAAAATTCATAAATGATTTTGCCATAAACTATGCAATAACAAATTCATTAGCCAATCAAATATTTGCAAATGCTGTTGGTGGGGTAGAAAATATTCCATTTATGATTATGTATGGTAAAAATGGTGAAAATATAACACATTACCTAGGAGTAGTTCCTGAAGAAATGATAGATTCAGACATACAAGCAGCACTCAAGAAATGATAGGCTCCATAAAAAAAGGACTCAGTAAAACTCTACATGTAATCAAAGAAGTTTTACCCGAAAAAGTAGAAAAAATTGACAAAGAGACTCTTGAAGAAATACTTATAGAATTAGATGTTCCTTATGAATTAGTAGAAGAAATCATATATTATCTTCCCCCTCAAGATTTAGTTGAGGAGAAAGATGTTAAAAGAGTTTTGAAATCATATTTTATTTATGACATAAAAGATGCAGAAAAGATTGAAAAACCTTTTGTGGATTTGGTCATCGGAGTAAACGGTGCCGGAAAAACTACAACAATAGCAAAACTTGCAAATAATTATAAAAAAGAAGGCAAAAAAGTTCTCTTAGGAGCTTCAGATACTTTTAGAGCAGCGGCTATTGAGCAACTTACTAGATGGGCAAATAGGCTGAATATCCCCATAGTTTCGACAAAACAAGGACATGATCCCTCTGCCGTAGCCTATGATGCTATAAGCTCCTCTATCGCAAAAGGCATAGACAATGTGATAATTGATACGGCAGGAAGACTTCACAATCAAACAAATCTTTCCAACGAACTCAAAAAGATAGTGCGAATTTGCGATAAAGCAAAAAGGGGAGCACCAAATCGTAAAATTCTCATACTTGATGGAACGCAAGGAAGCTCTGCCATAAATCAGGCTGTCGCTTTTAATGAGATAGTGGGAGTTGATGCTATCATCATCACAAAACTTGATGGAACCGCTAAAGGTGGATCTTTGTTTGCCATAGCAAAAGAATTAAAACTTCCTATTATATATATTGGCGTTGGTGAGAGTGAAAATGATCTCATACCTTTTGATGCAGATGAGTACATAGACACCATTTTAAGCTCAATTTTTATCAGTAGTCATGGCGAAAGTTAAAACTCTATTTGAGTGCCAAGCATGTGGACACCAAAGTAGTAAATGGCTAGGAAAATGTCCAAATTGTGGAGCTTGGGATCAATTTTTAGAATTAAATTCCAAACAGATAGAAGTTTTAAAAGAGATTAATCCTCCTAGAAAAAACTTTATCGGTGCAATTCCCATAACCGAAGTAGAACATGAAAAAGTAGAGAGATTTTCAACCGGAGACAAAGAGTTGGATTTGGTTTTGGGTGGTGGCATAGTCAATGGAAGTTTGGTTTTGGTTGGAGGAAGTCCGGGAGTTGGAAAATCAACACTTCTTTTAAAAATAGCCGGGAATATAGCTCAAAACAACAAAAAAGTTCTTTATGTAAGTGCTGAAGAGTCGGCAAGTCAGATAAAACTCCGCTCAGACAGACTACAAAGCAACAGCGATAATCTTTTTTGCTCTCTGAAATAAGACTAGATATCATATTTAGCGAACTTGAAAAAAATAATTTTGATATGCTTATAATTGACTCCATCCAAACTGTATTTAGTGACAAATTGACAGCCGCTCCCGGAAGCGTTTCGCAAGTAAGAGAGGTAACATTTGATTTAATGAGATATGCAAAAGAAAACAGTATAGCAATTTTTATAATCGGTCATATAACAAAAGAAGGCTCAATCGCCGGTCCTAGGGTATTAGAGCATATGGTAGATACGGTTTTGTATTTTGAAGGAGACTCATCAAGAGAACTGAGACTCTTGAGAGGATTCAAAAACCGTTTTGGCTCAACTAGTGAAGTTGGAATTTTTGAAATGACAAAAAGAGGCTTGATGAGTGCTAAAGATGTCTCTAAAAAGTTTTTCACAAGAGGAAAGGCACAGTCAGGTTCAGCAACCACCGTTGTCATGGAAGGCTCTCGCCCCATCATATTGGAAGTTCAGGCTCTTGTGAGTGAGAGTGGCTATCCAAATCCCAAAAGAAGTGCAACAGGATACGAGATAAACAGGCTGACTATGCTTTTGGCTTTATTGGAGAGAAAATTGGATTTGCCGTTTAATCAATATGATGTTTTCATACATATAGCAGGCGGAATCAAAATAAATGAAACAGCTGCTGATTTGGCTATTATCGCTGCAATTATAAGCAGTTACAGAGACAGACCTATTTCAAAAGATACGATATTTTTAGGTGAAGTCAGTTTAATCGGAGATATTAGAGATATTTATAGTTTAGATGCGAGATTAAAAGAAGCTAAATCACAACATTTTAAAAAAGCCATCGTTCCAGCGCTTCCTATTGAAGAGATAGATGGTATCAAGTGTTACAATATAGATGAAGTACCAAAGCTAATTGAATGGATGTGACAAAATAACATAGCTAGAGGTAAATTTTTTTTGAAATATTACGATATTATAGTTAAGAACTATAAAGGAGCCATAAATGGCAAATAAAAATGAAGAAGAAGTAGTGGTAGAGAAAAAATCCGGCGGAAATATGGTACTAATAATCGTCATAGTACTTCTTGTTTTGCTCTTAGTTGGTGGCGGAGCCGTTGCATATTTTTTACTCAGTGGATCAGATGAAGTAGCAACTGCTGATACAGTGTCTCCCCAAACCAAAAATATACAAAACACAAAAAAAAGAACTCAAAGATCAACTGACTATCTAACTGTGGGGCCCATGTATCCTATGAATCAGTTTATCGTAAACCTGCTAAGTGAAAATGGCAGTAGATTTCTAAAAACAACGATAAACTTAGAGATGGACAAACCTGAATTATCAGCGGAACTAGACAAGAAAAAACCTCTCATTAGAGATATAATCATAAGAACTTTATCTTCCAAGACATTTGAAGAAGTTAGTACGATAAAAGGCAAAGACAGATTAAAAGATGAAATAGTCAGTAAAATCAATGATGTCTTAGCAGACGGACAGATAAAAGATATTTTCTTTACTGATTTTGTTGTTCAATAAAATGATAGGTATAGATTTAGTAAAAATAGACAGAATTAAAAACTTCAAAGAGCGTTTTGGAGATAAAGTGCTCAAGAAATTTCTTAGTGATGAAGAGATAGATTTGGCAAAGGGAATCAATACTATCGCGGGATTTTGGGCAGCCAAAGAGGCAATCTCAAAAGCATTAGGCTTAGGAATATGCGAAAAATGCAGTTTTTTTGACATCAAAATATTTAAAGATGAAAGGAATAAACCATACTTTAAACTCTCAAAGCATTTGATAAAAGAGTTTCAAATTGTGGATTTAGATCTCTCTATAACGCATGATTCAGGTTTCGCCATAGCAGTTGCTTGTATACAAAAAAAAGAGATACAAAAAAGAAATATAGAGTTTTAGGAGTTTAATTGAAAAATATATCTCAATTTATCTTTAAAAACTACTCTAAAGACTTCTATGGTAAAATATTTTCTCTAAACTATCACCATGAACTTATATATAACTTTGCAAAATCATCCATACTTGGCTCATTTGCTTTAAATATAATCGCTTCGACCATCATAGTTATATTGCTACACAACTATTTTCCTATTGTTTATATACTAATTTTTATCATTTTGAATTTTATTTTATTTTATTTTAGATTAACAACAAGCAAAAAACTTATACTTGCAAAAAATGACAGTTACGACAAGAAATATTTAAAGATAAGCCTTATTTCAATATCTATTTCATCTGCGCTTTTTATCACTGTACTTTTCTCATCAGTTTTTCTTCATGTTGAAAATATAAAAATTATGGTTTTATCTTTTATCATTATAGCATTGGTCGCGGGAGGAATTGGAACACTTGGCAATATACTTGTGGCATTTTTACTATACACTCTTTCAAATCTTATACCCCTTGTTTTTATCATGTTATATATAGGAGGAGAAGAGTTCAACATACTAGCCATTGTCTTTTCTTCTTTTATTTTTTTCATATCATATCAGGTTTTAGATATTTTAGGACATTAAACAACAGCATCCATATGGGTGAGACTTTTAAAACTTTATATGAGAAGTCTCCTGATGGAATTTTACTTATAAAAGACAATAGATTTATAGATTGCAATGACAGTATGCTGAAGATATTTGGATATAAAAATAAAAACAACCTACTAAAAACAAATCTAAACTATCTGTCTCCAAAATACCAACCAGATGGAAAATCTTCAACAAAGAAGATGTTGTTGCTTCTAAAGAAAGCCTACGATGGAGAAAGTGAAGCTTTTGAATGGTTACATCTCAAGCAAAATGGTGAAGAATTTTGGTGTGAAATAATATTAGTAAAAATTCACTTAGATGGAAAAGAGATAATTCAAGGTGTTTGGAGAGATATTTCTTACAAAAAAAGATATGAATTACAACAAGAAGAAAATAAAAAAAGACTCCAAGAACTAAATAAAACTCTAGAAGAGAGAATAAACAAAGCAGTTGATGAAAATAGAAAAAAAGAACAACAGCTCATACAACAATCCAGGCTTGCCCAAATGGGAGAGATGATAAGTATGATAGCACATC
>JAJRPV010000033.1 GCA_024280575.1 Campylobacterales bacterium | reverse complement strand
TGTCCTGCCGGTGGTGGCGGAACTTGTCCTGCCGGTGGTGGCGGAACTTGTCCTGCCGGTGGTGGCGGAACTTGTCCTGCCGGTGGTGGCGGAACTTGTCCTGCCGGTGGTGGCGGAACTTGTCCTGCCGGTGGTGGCGGAGGAACTCCGACTGGAGTTCCTCCGCTTATGATTTTCTTTATTGGCTTAGTGGGAGTTTGTTCTTGAGCATTTATAGCCATAGTACCTGCAAGACAGATAACTATAACTCCTGCAACTATCTTGTTTAATTTTTTCATATTTTATCCTTTATATCCCTTATATCTTTCTCCAACTCTTTAACTCTTTTTGAAAGTTCACTCTCATTTTGTTTTTTATCTTTTTTGCTATAAAGATATATTCCAAAAATGATGATAACAATCAAAACAGTTGTTACCCAAGAGTTTGAATCCATCAGTGGCCCCATTGGCATAAGCCCTGGAGCACATCCTGTAAAAAACAAAACATATATTGTCGTCAAGCACCCATATTTTTTCATCATAAAAACCTCCTTTAGTAATTTTTTTTGCAATTTTTAGCGCTTTTGAAGTTAATAAAAAAGATATTTTTGTTAACTTTATACTTGTATTTAAGTTTAAAATCATGAGCATTGAGAATGTTGTTTACTAAATATAGTCCTAAGCCCAATCCATTTTTACTGCTTTCATATTTTTTATCAAAAGGTTTATTATATAGTTCAACTTTTTTAGAGAGTCTATCGCCTTTATTGATAATATATAGAGTATTGTTTTTCAATATAACTTTTGGTTTTTTTATGCCATATTTTATAGCATTGTCAAGTAGATTTTTAACAGCTAACGAGAAGAGTTCAAAGTCAACTTTGACCACGATATTATCAATCACTTTTAGCCCTATACAGCTTGTATCACAAAGCAAGATATCAAGTGCATGGTCGATGATGTCAATCAAACGAAACTCTTTGATTTTTAGTTTTGAGTTTTTTGCAGTAAATTCTTCAAGTCTTGCAAACTCTTTAAGTAGATAATCAAGCCTTGAAAATACACTTTTTAGACCCTCTTTATACCTATTTTCATTCATCACATCTGTTATGAGAAAACCTTTTGTTATGGGTGTTTTTAATTCATGGAGTATATTTCTTAAAAATAGATTTCTAGAGTGTCTTAGGCGTTTTATCTGCACAATTGCATTGTTAAATTCGTTTGAAACTTCACAAATCTCATCTTTTCCATCACAAGAGGTATCGATGTCTAAATCGCCTTTGGAAAATTTTACTATATTTTTTTCAGAGTGCTTAGTGGTTTTAATTTTTTGATTAAAAAGATATAAAAAGATATAAAAATTATGTTTAGCAAAATTGCCAAAAAGATTATGTATTGGGTTTTGTCTATATTTTTAATATTGTCCTTTATGGTAAGGCTTCCTGCTCTATCCCATATATAAAAGTAGTTATATCCTCTATATTCGTACATTTTCCAATCTTCTCCAGTCCCTGTGAGTTTTGCAGTCGAGTTTAGTTTTTTGCTTGAAATAATTGATACTTCCATATCATACTTTGATAACTCTTGATTTAAACTATGGCTATCGCTTAACGCTTGCAACGGAGAAGTTTCTCTTGGTGGAGGCGGTGGTGGAAAACCAATTTTAGGGGGCAATGGAGGCTTGAAAAGAGTATCGTGTATATAGCGTAGCGTCTTTTTGTATTTTTGAACTCTCATATCAATCTGTTCCTTTCTTGCCACACTGTAGCCTAAAAATATGATGATATGTACTGTGGCAATCATAATTATAAAAAATATAGTGATATTGAAAAATATCGAATTTTTATTGATTGATAAGTTTATAGCCGACTCCTCTTAATGAAATTATATATTTTGGTTTTTTTGAATTTTTTTCTATCTTGTTTCTAATTCGACTTATCAAAACATCTATACTTTTATAGCTGCTTTCATATTTTATAGACTCTACATTTATTAGAAGCTCTTCTCTGCTTACAGCATACCCAGCCCTTTTTATGAGGTACTCCATGATGTAAAATTCTGCATTTGTAAAGACTATCGGTTTGCCTTTTTTGTAAATTTCCATCTTTCCCTTGTCTGCTGCAAATATTTTTTCATCTTCCTTTTCATCTCCTTTTAGTCTCCTTCTTAAAAGTGCTCTAATTCTTAGTATCAACTCTTGTGATTCGTAAGGTTTTGGAAGATAATCGTCAGCCCCATATTCAAAGCAAGTGATTTTATCATCTATGCCCCCTCTTGCTGTTGATATGATGATAGGGATATCTGAGTTTTTTCTGATGGTTTTGCAGACGCTTGTACCGTCTGTGTCTGGTAGTGAGAGGTCAAGTATGACCAAATCATACTTGTTGGACATTAACTCATTTAATCCTGCCTTGGGTGTTTTAAAATTACTAAGCTTGATATCATATCTCAAGAGATATTCACTCAAAAGCTCTGCTATCTCTAAGTCATCCTCAATCATAAGCACTTTTATTATCTTTTTCATAATGCCTCTTTAAAGTTTCTACGATAAAATTATATGACAATAGGGTTAATAGAGGGTGTCAATT
>JAJRPV010000032.1 GCA_024280575.1 Campylobacterales bacterium | reverse complement strand
CGTCTCTCATATATTGGCTACCGATAAAATTTTGAAAATACGAAGAGCCAATTTTTGCTGTGTTTTCAAAAAGTATATCAGTGTTTTCTCCATACCAGTCAAAATCTTCCGTTATGTTTACTGTCGGAATCGGAAAAGTAAAGGGTTGTCCACTTTTATCTCCGGCAGTCATCACTTCATAGTAAGCTTTATTGATGAGGTTCATCTCTTTTTGAAAATTTTTGTATGTTAGATCTTCAAGTTTATTTACGCCTCGTTTTTGGCCTCTTCTTCCAGCTCTTTGTCTTTTAAAGCTTTAAAGAGATGAATATCTCTACATGTAGGAGTTTGATCTGCTAAGTCGCTAGGCACTGTCCAGTCTATTGTGATATTTGTAAAAGGACTTTGTCCCCAACGAGCAGGAACATTTAAATTATATACAAAACTCACTATCGCTTTTTTTATCTCATCATACGGTAATTTGTCTTTAAAAACATAAGGTGCCAAATAGGTATCAAATGAGCTAAAAGCTTGAGCGCCAGCCCATTCGCTTTGGAGTATTCCTAAAAAGTTTGCCATTTGCCCAAGAGCTTCTCTGAAATGTTTAGGAGGTTTAGATTCGACTCGGCCTCTTACGCCGTTAAATCCTTCATTTAAAAGAGCTCTTAAACTCCAGCCGGCACAATATGCGGTTAAACAGTCTAGGTCATGTATGTGATAATCCCCATTTCTATGGGCAAAGCCCTCTTCTTTGGAGTAAATTTTGTCTAGCCAATAGTTGGCTATGATTTTTCCTGCCGTATTGTTTACAAGTCCGGCATTTGAATATCCGGTATTTGAGTTTGCTTTGATTCGCCAATCGCTTTTACTAATGTATTCTTCTATGGTTTGGGTTGAGTTGACAAATGTAGTATCTTCGTTTAATCCGGCTATGTGTTCTCTTTGCATTTTGTGAGTATGGCGATATATCATGAAAGAGCGCATTACATCAAAATATCGGGCTTTATAAAGCTCTAGTTCTATCAGATCTTGGATATCTTCTACAGCCGCCACTCTTTTTTTCTCAATTTTAGAGACTATGGCATTAAAAACACTAGCATCATATGTTATGCCCTCACTTTTAAATGCTTTTTTTATAGCATCTTGTATCTTGAAGGCTTTAAACTCTTGCGTAGTTCCATCTCTTTTTAAGACTTGTGCTAACATAATTTTCCTATCGGTTTAATATCGTGGATTATATATTATAAATATTGAGATAAAACTTAAAAAATAAAGTGTTATTATTTTGTCACGCTTGAAAAAAAGAGGAATACCAGGATAAAAACTTAAGGATTTAAATCCTGGTATTTTAGAAATACAAGTAATAATTTGAGAAGATACTTTAAATAAATAAACTAATTATAAATTTTAAGTATATTTTATTGACAACCTTCACATTCCATACTTCTATCAGCAATATCAAGTTTGTTTTCCGGAGATTGACTTCTTAGATAGTATGTTGATTTTATACCCATTTTCCAAGCCAACATGTAGATATCATTTAGATATTTTCCACTTGCTTTATCCAGGGTTAAAAATATATTTAAACTCTGTCCTTGATCTATCCATTTTTGTCTAATTGCCCCGGCTTTTATAAGGAGTCTTTGATCTAGTTCATAAGCAGGAGTATAAAAGCTCCAAGTGTCCGGACTAAGTTTTGGCACAACTACAGGGATCATACCGGAAAGATTTTCTTCGAACCATTTTCGTTTATATACAGGCTCTATCGTTTGAGTTGTTCCTACAAGTATGGAGATTGAGCTTGTTGGCGCTATTGCCATAAGATAACCATTTCTCATGCCGTTTTTCTTTACTTTTTCTCTTAATTCTTCCCAGTCATAAATCTGTCCAAACAGTCCACCGCGGTCCACAAGTTTTTTTGCCTCTTCGTTTGCAGAGTCTATTGGAAATATTCCTTTGCTCCATTTTGAGCCTTCAAAGTCTGGATATACCCCTTTCTCAATAGCTAGATTTGAAGATGATTTTATAACATTGTAACTAATAGCTTCCATGATTTCATCAATCTTGCTAAAGTGATCATAACTTCCCCACTCTATTGCGTTTTCAGCTAGCATTTGTGCTTCGCCCATAACACCTAATCCTATAGATCTTGATTTTAGGTTTGTATGTTTGACTTTTGCATGAGGATAAAAGTTGAGATCTATAACATTGTCGAGCATTCTTGTTGCCGTCGGCACAACTCTTTCTATGTCATCTTTTGTATTTATTTTTGATAGATTTATGCTTGCGAGATTGCAAACTGCAGTTTTTCCCTCTATCATCTCTTTTTCAACAATAAACACTTTTTTATCATTTATCATATCAAGTGCCGTTATTTTCTTGGCATCTTTTTCTATATTGCCATTTGCTATAATTTTTTCATACTCTTCAAATGAGTCGTAAGTGCCATCCTTATATGTAACTTTTATTTTATAGTGGTTAGGCTCGGTATTTTGAAATATCTCTGTACATAGATTTAAACTTCTAATGATTCCGCTATGGTTATTTGGATTCACTTTGTTTGCATTGTCTTTAAAACACAAAAATGGACTTCCGCTTTCAAAGTAGCTAAGTAGGATTTTCTTCCATAGCTCTTTTGCTTTTATATACTCTTTTGATATATTTTCATCTTTTTCATATTCAAGATATTTTGTTTCAAAATCTTTTCCGTATAGATTTGGTAAATCAGTCACTTCTGCCGGATCAAAAAGTGTCCATATGCCATCTTCTTCTACTCTTTTCATAAAGATATCATTTATCCAAAGAGCAGGAAAAAGATCATGAGCTCTTCTTCTCTCTTCTCCGGAATTTTTCTTTAAATCCAAAAAGTCAGATATATCCATATGCCAAGGCTCAAGATAAACAGCTATCGCGCCTTTTCTCGTTCCTAGCTGGTCAACCGCGATTGCTATATCGTTTGTTATCTTTAAGAAAGGCACGATTCCGCCGGCTGCGTTTTTGTGCCCGTCTATCATGCCGCCCATTGAGCGCACCAGTGTCCAATCCCAACCTATTCCACCACCAAATTTACTAAGAAGTGCCATCTCTTTATAGGAGTCAAAAATTCCCTCGATGTTGTCAGGGGTGCTTCCTATATAACATGAGCTTAGCTGATGTCTTGGGGTTCTTGCATTTGAAAGTGTTGGCGTAGCGAGCATCACTTCGAATTTTGAAATCAAATCATAGAATTTCTTTGCCCAATCTTGGCAGTTTAGTTCATTTTGAGCCAGGAACATAGCTATTGCCATAAACATGTGCTGAGGAAGCTCTATCGGTGTTCCTTGTGCGTTTTTTATAAGGTATCTGTCATACAGAGTTTTAATCCCAAGATATGTAAACTGCAGGTCTCTTTCAGGTTTTAAATAAGCATTTAAGTCATCTAAATCATATTTTTCTTTAAGCCCAAGAAGAATTCTTCCTTTTTTCTCACCTCTTTCAAAATACTCTCTTAGATGACAATATCCTGTAAATTTATTGACATTGTGATATAAATCATACAGAAACAGTCTTGCTGCGACAAAAGTCCAATTTGGCCTGTCTATGTCTATCTTATCAACAGCAGTTTTTATAAGAGTTTTTTGTATTTCTCCTGTTGTAATCTTGTCTCTAAATTGTATTTTTGCATCTACTTCAAGTTCGCTTTGGCTTACATTTTCTAAATTTTCAACCGCAGTACTTGTGTATTTTTGAATTTTTGATATATCTAATGGCTCAATTCTGCCATTTCTTTTTTGAACTGTTAACATATACTCTCCACCACCCTTTATTTAAATACTCGTGCAAATATATTATCTACATTTTTAGTATAATAATCATAATCAAAACAAGATCTTATTTCATCTTCGCTCAGTTTATTCCTCAAATCTTTATCATTTAGTAGGTTTTCTAAAAATAGACTTTCGCCTTTATCGTTTAGTGCAGCTTTTCCGACTTGTAAGTCTTGCCATACTTTCATAGCATTTCTTTGCACAATTTTATATGCGTCTTCTCTGCTGACACCTTTTGCCGGAAGTTCAAGTAAAACTCTTTGTGAAAAAACTAAACCGCCTGTTAAGTTTAGGTTTCTCATCATATTTTCAGGATAAACCAAAAGTTTTTCTATGATTCCGCTTAGTCTGTTTAGCATAAAATCTGTGGTTATAAATCCATCAGGAAGCGTAAATCTTTCAACTGAACTATGGCTTATGTCTCTTTCATGCCATAATGCTACATTTTCCATTGAAGGAGCGGCAAAACTTCTAATGACTCTACAAAGTCCGGTTACATTTTCACTCAGTACAGGGTTCCTTTTATGTGGCATCGCAGAGCTTCCTTTTTGACCTTTGCTAAAAAACTCTTCTGCTTCATACACTTCTGTCCTTTGATAATGCCTGATTGCCACAGCAATTTTTTCACAGCTAGAAGCTAACAGCGCTAAAGCATTCATCATATTTGCATACCTGTCTCTTTGAATCACTTGATTAGAAACGGGTGCCGGCGATAATCCTAATTCTTCACAGACAATCTCTTCGAGCTCTATTGGAGAGTGAGCCATATTTCCCATAGCACCACTTATTTGACCTACACTTATGACCTTTAGGGCTTGCTCTAGGTTTTCTTTATTTCTTTTTATCTCATCATACCAAATAGCCAAAACAAGGCCAAAAGTTATGGGCTCACCGTGTATTCCATGACTCCTGCCGACCATTAAGGTTTTTTTATGTTCCATGGCTCTTGTTTTGAGTGACTGTATCAATATTTTCACATCTTTTATGATTAGTTCAAGCGCATCTTTCATCTGCAATGCTACGGCAGTATCTATGCAGTCGGAGCTTGTCATCCCGTAATGAACCCACCTGCTCTCATCGCCTAGGCTTTCTGATACGCTAGTAAGAAATGCTATGACATCGTGTTTTGTTTTTTTCTCTATTTCGTCAATTCTATCTATATTAAATGTTGCTTTGTCTATTATATCTCGGCAATCATTATTTGGGATTAGACCTAATTTATTCCATCCTTTTACAACAGCTTTTTCGACCTTTAACCAAGCATCATATTTGGCTTGAACTGTCCACTTGTCACTCATCTCTTTTCTGGCATATCTTTCAACCATTTTTTTGAATCCTTATGTTACTATAGTGGTAATTATTTTATCGAAAATCGTGTTAAAAAAGGTTGAAATTGCTTTGGCATATATAAGAAAAAAATATACTATCAAAAATGATATAAAAGCTTATAAATTTTTGATTGACGAATTCAATATCAGTATGGGTGAAGCGCAAAAATGGATAGATAAAAAAAGAGTTTATCTTGGTGGCGAGATTTTAAATGCTAAAAATTTTGTTTTAAAAGGAAAAGTAGAAGTTATCTTTTTTGATCCACAAAGTAGTGGCTTGAAACCAATTTTTGAGACTGAAGATTTCGCTGTTTTTGATAAACCAAGTGGAGTTTTGGTGCATCCAAATAAGCTTTCTTGTGAGCACAGCTTAAATGATGATATAAAATCTTTGTTTGGAAAAGACGCAAATGTCGTCCATAGAATCGATAAAGAAACAAGTGGCTTAGTGCTAGTTTCAAAGTACAAAAAAAGTGAAGTAAAACTAAAAAAGCTTTTTGAAGATAGGCGTGTTAGAAAAGAATATCTTGCTTTGATAGATGGCAGTATTAATAAAGATTTAACTATAAATGCGAAGTTAAAAGCAAATTTATCTGACTCCTTGATAAGAATAAAATCTCATATAAATGCAGATGGTCAGGAGGCTATTACAGCTATAGAGCCCTTAATATATCTTGCAGATATTGATAAAACAATTATAAAGGCAATTCCAAAAACAGGAAGAACTCATCAAATCAGAGTACATATGTTTCATGTGAAACATAAAATAGTCGGAGACCCAATATACGGCTTAAATGAATTTGATGTGGATAAATTTTTATGTGGCATGATGAGTGTTAAAGAAAGACTAGAACTCACTGGAGCCAATCGTTTGATGTTGCATGCAGATTTCTTAAGTTTTCAATATGATGGTAAAGAGTATAATATTAAAAGTAAAATGAATTTTGAGGAGTTGTGTAGTGAATACAGTAGTTGTGGATAATGAAAGGATCGCGCCTTGCAAAATAGTATGTGTCGGGCGTAATTATGTAGAGCATATTAAAGAACTAAATAATGATATGCCAACTTCAATGGTATTGTTTATGAAGCCAAATAGTGCAATCAGTGATACATTGATGACTCATGGTAAGGAGCTTCATTACGAAGGAGAGATATCTTTTATCATAAAAAATAACAAGATTAGTGCCGTTGGATTTGGTTTGGATCTAACAAACAGAACACTGCAAAGTGAGCTTAAAAAAAAGGGTTTACCATGGGAGAGAGCTAAAGCTTTTGATGGTGCTGGAGTTTTTAGTGAGTTTGTGAGTGTTAGCGAAGATGATATAAATAGACTATCGTTAAAATTGTTTATTAATGACAAATTAGTACAAGTTGGGGGAGTTGAACTGATGATTTATTCTCCTTCGGTTGTTATATATGAGATAAACACTTTTTCTACTTTAGATGACGGAGATATAGTTATGACTGGAACTCCAAAAGGTGTAGGGACTTTTAAAGAAGGTGATGTTTTTAGAGGTGAAATTTACCTTGATGATAAAAGAATAGTTCATAAGAGTTGGGTTGCGGTTTCTTATGCTTAGCTAAGTACCTGACCATAAGAAACACCAATTATTAGTTGGTGCTTCTTATGGTCAGGTACTTATTTATCAAAAAATACCACTTTAACAATTCCAAAAATTGATCCAATAACAAATATGACCAAAAAAACTGCTTCTCCTATATCAACTATGCTCATTTTATAACTCCTTTTCTTTTCTATCTTTTAATTGTCCGCATGCTGCACTTATGTCTAATCCTTTTGACTCTCTTATAGTGCACAAAACACCGTGCTTTATGAGGTAATCTTGAAAAGAAAGTACATCTTTGACATTAGGTCTTTTATAATCGATACCTGAGTGAGGATTGAAAAATATAAGATTTACTTTTGCTTTTATACCGTGCAAAAGTTTGACTAGTTTTTTTGCACTCTTTATATCGTCATTTAGATCTTTTATAACTAAGTATTCAAACATAACTCGTTTTCTTGTATCTACGGGAAATTTTTTTACCGCATTTATGATAGATTCTATATTGTAGGCCTTATTTATAGGCATAAGTTGCTCTCTTAGCTTGTCGTCAACGGCGTGAAGTGATATGGCAAGCAAAATACCCAAATTCATATCCCCTAGTTTTTTTATTTGAGAACTCAGACCACTAGTAGATATAGTTTGTCTTCTTGGTGATATAGATAAGCCAAATGGGTCTGAAAAGATTTTTACTGCTTTTTGCACATTATCCAGGTTGTCAAGAGGTTCACCCATACCCATAAATACTATATTTACCCTTCTGTTTTCTGCTATATTATTATCTTTTTTAATCATTAAAACTTGTGATGTAATTTCGCCAGCAGTAAGATTTCTTAAAAATCCACTTTTCCCGGTAAGGCAAAATGAGCAACCTATTTTGCATCCCACTTGTGACGATATACATATCGTATATCTCGTTAAACTGAGTAGTTTGCCATCTTCATCATATTTTTCTTTTTTCATCGGAAGTAAAACGGATTCAACTGTTTTGCCATCATTTAATTCAAAAAGGTATTTTTTACTTCCATCTCTACTCTCTTCAATAGTTGCTATTTTTAGAGGTTCAAGATGATATTTGTCATTTAGTTCTTCTATCAAATCTTTTGGGAGATTTTTCATCTCTTGAAAGGAATCAACATATTTTTTATATATCCATTCATATATCTGTTTTGCTCTGAATGATGGTTTTATAATAGAACTTAATTCCTCTTTTGTATAATCCAGGATACATATTTTACTCATATTTTACTCACTTATTGTTTACATGTAGCGTTAGTATTTTTTTTGCTTTATCATGGTTTTTTATGAAATCTTTATGTGCAAACTCATCGCAATAGTTAGTTATTACAAAAATACCCAAACTTGGAATTTTAAATCTATTAGCAACTGTTAGTATTGAGTAAAACTCCATATTTTCGGCTTCAATTTGATTTGATAAAAATTTGTTAGAAATATCTTTGTTAGTTGTTATATAGTTACTTGAATTTACTAATATGTTATTTTTGTTAGTTGTTTCACATGAAACATTTATACTCTCAACTGTAATCTTGTTATCTATAGGAGTGTAACAGTTATTTAAAAAATAACCAGTTTCTATGTTAGTGGAAGAGTGGGAACATATGATGTCAAATGGCTTTAGATTTCCATAACTTCCCGCAGATCCTATAAAAAGTATGGATTTTGGTTTTTTTTTCTAATATTAATTTTGTGAGATTTATACTGCTTTCTATAAGCCCTACTCCGATGGAAGTTGCAAAATCAAAAATCTCATTATTTCCAGCACTTAAGATAATCATATTCTTACAGCTATGCCCTCTTCTCTCAGATATCGTTTTAAATCCATAATATCAATCTCTTTGTAATGAAATATAGAAGCAGCAAGTGCAGCGTCAGCACCATTTTGAAAAGCATCTCTTATATGTTCCATCGTGCCTGCCCCTCCACTAGCAATGATTGGTATATTTAAATCTTCGCTCATTTTGTTTGTTAGTTCTATATCATAACCATTTTTTACGCCATCACAATCCATCGAAGTTAAAAGTATCTCGCCGGCTCCTCTTTGTTCTACTTCTTTTGCCCACTCCAATGCATCTAGTCCAGTATCTATTCTTCCTCCATTTATAAAAACATGCCAGCTCTCTCCACTTTTTTTTGCATCTATTGCAACAACAGTACACTGAGAACCAAATCTCTTAGAAGCTTCATTGATAAAATCTGGGTTTTTTATGGCGTGAGAATTTATGCTTATCTTATCGCATCCAACTTTCAGGAGTTTATAGATATCTTCCAAAGTTCTTATGCCTCCACCGACAGTAAGAGGAATAAAAACTTCTTTTGCAACCTTTTCAACAATATTTACGATAGTATCTCTTTTTTCATGGCTTGCGGTGATATCTAAAAATGTAATCTCATCAGCGCCCTCTTCGTTATATCGTTTGGCAACTTCCACAGGATCACCCGCATCTTGAAGTCCAACAAAGTTGACGCCTTTTACAACTCTTCCGTCTTTTACATCCAGGCAAGGTATAATTCTTTTAGCAAAATACTCCATATTATCTCCTAATTCGAATTTTATCTAAAATAAGAGAAAAAATGGCTGAATTGGATACCTCGTTCAATTAGAACTTTCTAGTTCTAGAAGAAATTTTTTTATATCTAAACCGCTAGCGTATCCTGTCAGTTTTCCTGACTTTCCTATGACTCTGTGACAAGGAACGACTATTGATATAGGATTTGCCCCGTTTGCTCCTCCTATGGCCCTCATAGCCTTTGGAGAGCCTATATTTTTAGCTTGCTGCCCATAACTGATGGTTTTCCCATAGGGAATCTCAAGTAGAGCATTCCAGGCAGATTTTTGAAAATCTGTTCCAACTAGTGATAGAGGGATATCAAATGTTTTTCTAGTCCCCTTAAAATACTCAGCTAATTGATATTGAGTTTGATTTATAATATCATTTTCATTCTCTACTAACTCATCAAATCTTTTTTTTAACCTGTTCCAACCATTTTCCGGAACCAAACCGACCAAATGTTTTGAAGATGTAACAATATAAAGTACTCCGATTGGAGAGTTAGTCTTGTTGAAACAATATTTCATTTTGTTTTCTACTACTTTATTTGCAAATAAATAAAATTTTTACAATAATACACAAGAAAACCTCTAATGCTGATTAATTACTCCTCTAGCCAAACAAGAAGAAGTTTTTAAGTAATACAAAGTTAAAATTAAAAAAATCTTAGGTACTTAAAAAGGTGGTGTGGCGCATGGAAACTTCGGATAAAGTTTTAAATCTTATTCTCTCTTTTTTACCCTCGTTTAGTATTCTTATTATATCTGTTGGGATTATATGGGGTTCTTATTGGTTTTTTATAGGCAAACATCCGGAATTTGGCAATGAGCGAAAATTTCCTTTTCAAATATTGATGTTGATTTTGTCAATTATAAGTGTTCTTGCAATTGTCATGACATTGCCCGTAAATACCGACTCACGCGACCAAATAATGAGTTTGATAGGTATATTGCTTTCCGGAATAATCGCTTTTTCATCAACAAATATTATATCAAATTTGATGGCAGGAGTTTTGCTTCGCATAACAAAACCCTTTAAAACAGGTGATTTTATCAAGGTTGATAATTTCTTTGGCCGTGTTTCTGAAAGAGGTTTGTTTGATACGGAAGTGCAATCAGAAAATCGTGAATTTATAGCCCTTCCAAATGCGTATTTGGTCAAAAATCCAATATTGGCAATTCCTAGTTCGGATGCTATAGTTTCTACAAAACTTTCTTTGGGCTATGATGTTCATCATTTGAAGGTCGAGCCTTTACTTATACAAGCAGCACGCGAGTGTGGACTTAAACACCCTTTTGTGCATATTCTAGAACTTGGTGATTTTTCTGTAACTTATAAAATCTCAGGATTGCTCACGGAAGCAAAAGGATTTATCACGGCTCGTTCAAATTTATCTCAATCTATTCTTGATACGCTACATGAAAGCGGGATAGAAATAGTGTCGCCGACATTTATGAATCAGCGGCGCATTAGCGAAGATAAAAAAATTATTCCGATTTTTGTTAGAGAAACTACTGCAAAAAATGAGGTTGAGGCAGAGAAGATAGTCTTTGACAAAGCAGAAAAAGCAGAGCAAACGGAAGAGAAGAAGCAAGAATTAATTGATGATATACAAAATTTAAAAACCACATTAAAAGAGACTAAAGACGAGAAAAAGGACAAAGTAAAAGAGAGCATAGAAGCTAAACGCAAACGCCTAAAAGCGGTTGAGGAAAAAGAGGACTAAATATGAAAGTATATGGGATAAAAACTTGCGGAAGTGTAAGAAAAGCTATTAAATTTTTCAAAGAAAATAATATAGAATTTGAATTTATAGATTTTAAAAAAGCCAAAGTAGGGAAAGATGAGATAGATAAATGGCTTGAAAAAGTTTCTATCGACACATTATTTAATAATAGAGGCACAAAATACAGAACACTAAAACTAAAAGAGTTAAACTTGGATGATGCTGGTAAAAAAGAGTGGCTGATAAAAGAAAATATGCTTATAAAGCGCCCTGTTATCGAATACAAAGATGATGTTGTTGTAGCATTTAGCGAAGAAAAATACAAATCAATTTTTGTCTAACTAACTCATTTTCATAACAATATCTTCTAAGGAATTGGCACACATTTGCATTCGTTTGCTTATCTCCTTTAACTGGTTTAAGAGCTCTTTTTGTATAAATATCTCATTCATATTTTTACTTTTTGCAAGCATTGCCATTCTTTTTACATAAATTTCTACTATTTCATTGTAAACATTCCTGACTTTTTGCGAACTTTGTGTTGTGTTAAGAGGTGAGGATTTTATTGTTTTAAATCCACTGGATAGTAATTGCGATTGATATTGTAGGCCTTTTATAATGTTTGAGTAATCCAATTTACTAATTTCATATGCCTTCGCTTCAAGTGTAAAATGCGTGATGCTAAGAGCAATCCAATCAAGTTGTGTTGTGACTCTGTATATTGATTCCCTGTCGATTGGCGTGATAAAAGTACCTAAGAGCTCCTTCATATTTTTTTCTCGCATTTGTTTTTCATGGTTTACATCATTTAATATTGAATCACAACTACTATTTTTACCGTTAATGAAGCATTCATATAAATCATCAGTGATTTTGGTTATGATTAAAACATGTTGATTTAATGCGGCGATAAAATCAACCTCTTTTGGCAATATGTATTTTTTTATTAGTGAAACTATCATGAGAAAACTCCAAATATTTTTAAAATTAAAAATGAATATAATGCTCCTAACAGCATTGATGCGGGAACATTTACAAACCAACTGAGTATGATTTTACCGGCTTTGTTCCAGTTTACATGTGAGGCATTTTCAGCTGCCCCGTTTCCTAGCAGAGTAGAAGTAACAACTTGTGATGTTGATGTCGGTGCACCAATGCTTGTTGCCAAAGTATTTACAAGAGCAGCCCCTAGTTGATTTGCAACGGAAGTCGTTAGCTTTATGTGAAAAAGCTCAAATCCTACAGTTTTGATTATGTTCCATCCACCAAACATTGTTCCTGAAGTGATAGCTGTTGAGCAGAGCAAAATAACCCATAACGGCACAGTAAATACATGTGTATTATGTGATGCCAAAAGCATCATACCAATTATAGCCATACCGTTTTGGGCATCATTGGCACCATGGGAAAACCCAAGCCAGGCTATGCTGATGTATTGTGAAGAGACAAAAAAGGGTTTGATCTTCATAGTAAATCTTTTAAATATGAAAAATATGAGTTTCATAATTATAAAACCTATTATAAAACCTAAAAATGGTGAAGCAAACAATCCTATTATGACTTTGCTAACACCAGTTATGTGCCCGTGCATCAAGGCAGAAAAACCCCAATTTATTTGATTTTTACCAACAATAAAAAGCCCGGCTCCCACAAGCCCTCCTGCCAAAGAATTGGATGAAGATGATGGAAAACCAAGCTTCCATGTGATAAGGTTAAATGTTATGGCTGAAAATAAGGCTGCTATGACTAAAGCTTGAGAATCCCAAGAAGATGCCCGCGAAATATTGACAAAAGTACCGATGGTGTCCGCTACTGCCAATCCGGCAATCAATGGTCCTAAAAAAGTAAATACACTCACGAGTGTAATAGCAACACTTACGCTCATCGTCCTTGAAGCAATAGCAGCGGCAATCATATCAGCAGAATCATGAAATCCGTTTGTGAAGTCAAACATAAAAACACTGACAATAGTCAAAATAACTAGAAAAGTTGATAAATCCATGGCTATATTGTATTCTCTATATGATTAAAAATAAATTATGGTTAGGTACTTACATGTAGCGTTGGATTGAGTTTGTTGCCCAATTAAAAAGTTTAATGAACCAATAAGTATATAAAGGATAAAATAAACATAAATTTAAAGGCGGAATTATATATGGCCATAATTGAGGCTAAAAAAAAATTTGGTCAAAACTTTCTTAAAGATACTACAGTATTAAATAAAATCATCCAATCGATGTCCAAAAATAAGCTGAAACTTGTTGAAATTGGACCTGGCTTAGGTGATTTGACGCGATTGCTCTTAAAGGTTAGACCTTTAAGAGCTTATGAGGTCGATAGAGACTTATGCGTTCATTTGAGAGATAAATTTCATATAGAGATTGAAGATAAAAAGTTAGATTTGATACAGGGTGATGTCCTAGAGAGCTTCGATAAGGGTTCTTTAGAAGAAGAGCCTTACGAAATGGTAGCGAATTTACCGTATTATGTGGCAACTAAAATTATTCTAAAAGCGTTGGAAGATGATTTATGTAAATCCATGCTTGTGATGATTCAAAAAGAGGTTGCACAGAAATTTTGTGCAACGGTTAAAACAAAAGAATTTAGCTCTTTGTCAATTCTCTCTCAAAGCATAGCAGATGTTGAACTGCTTTTTGATGTGCCGCCCGATTCGTTTGAGCCTGCACCAAAAGTAACATCATCTGTTTTGAAAATTGTAAAAAAAAGAGAATTTATACAAGGCAAAGATGCTTTGTTTGAAAATATTCGAGATTTTAATGGATTTAAAAAATATCTGAGAATTTCATATTCAAGTCCTAGAAAAACTTGGATTAAAAATATATCTTCGATTTACGATAAGACAAATGCCAAAACACTGTTAGAAAAGTACGATATAGCAGCAAATGCAAGACCTCATGAACTAAGCGTCACTAGTCATCTTAATTTATACAAAGAGATAAGCAAATAACGCAAACTCTCTTAAAATTAAGGTAAAAAATGCAAGAAAACAAAACAAACAGTTCTGGCAACAAGCCAGCCAACCAAAATGTTCAAAACACTAAAAACAGTGTAAAACCTCAACAAAAAAAGCCTAATCCAAACAGGCAAAACAGAAAAAGAAAAAGTGCTAAAAATCAGGCAAGTGTTCTTGAAGGAAATGAGAAATGGCAAAAAGATATGGCATTTGCCATAGAAGCCAACCACAAAATCCACAAAGAAAGATTGGAAAAGTTTAATCTTATAAACAACAAGACAAATGCAAAAGTGAGAATTACTCCTCTTGGCGGACTAGGCGAAATAGGAGGCAATATCACTGTAATTGAGACAGATACCACCGCTATCGTTGTAGATGTCGGTATGAGTTTTCCTACTGATGATATGCATGGTGTCGATATATTGATACCGGATTTTACATATCTCAGACAAATCAAAAAGAAGATAAAAGCCATAGTTATAACCCATGCACACGAAGATCATATCGGAGCTGTTGCATATCTGTTTAAAGAGATGCAGTTTCCAATATATGCGACTCCGCTTCCGCTTGGAATGCTGTCCAATAAATTTGAAGAACATGGCTTAAAACAGTACAGAAAATTATTTAGACCAGTTCAAAAAAGAAAAGTATATCAAATCGGTGATATAAAAGTGGAGTGGATGCATATAACGCACTCCATTATAGACGCTTCATCCTTAGCAATAACCACAGAAGCTGGAACTATCATACATACAGGTGATTTTAAAATAGACCATACACCAATAGACGGATATGTAACCGATTTAAACAGGTTTGCCGAGTATGGTGAAAAGGGTGTTTCATGTCTTTTGAGTGATAGCACAAACTCACACAAAGAAGGAATCACAAGGAGCGAAAGCACAGTCGGCAAAACATTTGATTATATCTTTTCAAAATCAAAGGGAAGAGTGATAATGTCAACCTTTTCTTCAAATATTCACAGAGTTTATCAAGCCATTAGTTATGGCTTAAAATACGGAAGAAAAGTTTGCGTAATCGGCAGATCTATGGAGAGAAACCTTTTTACAGCTATTGATTTGGGTTATATTGACTTAGATAAAAGCATATTTATAGACCCGCATGAAGTGAATAAACATAACGATAAAGAAGTTTTAATAGTTACCACAGGAAGTCAGGGTGAAACCATGGCGGCCCTATATAGGATGGCGACAGACGAACACAGGCATATAAAAATAAAACCAAGCGATCAAATTATCATCTCTGCCAAAGCGATTCCCGGAAATGAGGGAAGCGTTTCAAAAGTACTTAACTTTTTGATAAAAAGTGGTGCAAATGTGGCGTATCAGGACTTTAGCGAGATACATGTGAGTGGACACGCTGCACAAGAATAGCAAAAACTGATATTAAGATTGGTAAAGCCAAAGTTTTTTATGCCGGTACATGGAGAGTTTAATCATATCGCAAGACATAAAGAAACAGCGATAAAATGTGGGATTCCTGCAAAAAATATCCTGCTTATGAGTGATGGAGACCAGATTGAGGTTTGTCCAAAATATATCAAAAAAGTAAAATCAGTAAAAACAGGAAAAGTTTTCGTCGATAATCAGGCAAATCAAAAAATAGCAAATGATGTTGTGATAGATAGACAAAAAATGGCAGATTCCGGATTAGTTATGGTTGTTGCACAAGTAAATTTAAATGAGCAAAAATTAGCAAGTAAGCCAAGAGTTGTCAGTTATGGGTTGGTATCAGACAAAGATGACAGAAGATTTTCAACAGAGATGGAAGGCGTGATAGATCAATTTACAGTAAATGCTAAAAAAGAGTTATTTCAAAATAAAAAAGCATTAGAAAATGAGCTTAGACAAGTGCTGAGAAAACATATATACAGAAGAATGAAAAAATACCCGACTATCGTTCCAACAATATTTATGATGTAAAAAGGCTAAAAATGCAAGATTTTAAAGAAACAGCAAAAGAAGTTCTTAGACTTGAAGCCAAAGAGCTCCTAGATGCCGTAAACAAAATAGATGATGAGATGAATAGAGCCGTAGAGTTAATCGCAGGCATAAAAGGGAAGCTTATTATAACGGGAGTTGGCAAGAGTGGTTTAATAGGTGCAAAAATTGCGGCTACTATGGCGAGCACGGGAACAAGCAGCTTTTTTATACACCCTACAGAAGCACTTCATGGCGACTTGGGAATGATAGGAAAAGATGATGCGGTTTTGGCTATCAGTTATAGCGGAGAGAGTGAAGAACTTATTAAGATACTTCCACATGTAAAGAGATTTAACATACCACTTATTGCTATGGCTAGAGATAAAAATTCATCTTTAGGAAGATACGGAGATATATTTTTATCCATAAATGTTTCCAAAGAGGCTTGCCCACTTGACGCGGCTCCTACAACTTCGACAACTTTGACTTTAGCTATGGGTGACGCTCTTTCTGTTTGCCTAATGAAGAAAAAAAATTTTAAAAAAGAAGATTTTGCATCGTTTCACCCGGGAGGAAGTCTTGGTAAAAGGCTTTTTGTAAAAGTAAGGGATTTGATGCACACCCAAGATTTGCCAATTGTGAATGAAAAGACAAAGCTTAAAGAAGCAGTTGTTGTTATGAGTGAAGGAATGCTTGGTAATGTTTTGATAAAAGATGATGAAAACAAACTTGTGGCAATACTGAGTGATGGAGATCTTAGGCGCGCTGTTATGAGAGATGATTTTTCTATGGATTCGTATGCGCTTGATTATGCAACGAAAAATCCTAAAGTGTTAGAGAGTTCTGAGATGCTTGCGAGTGATGCTTTGGCTTTTGTTGAAAAATACAAAATCCAACTTATCGCCATAACCGATAAAAGCAACAAAATTGATGGCGTATTGCACATCCATGACCTTATAGAGGCAGGCATAAAATGATGACTCCCATCAGACTAAACAAAATGATTTCACACAATACAAGATACTCAAGAAGAGAAGCGGACAAGCTTATACAAGAGGGTCAAGTGAGTGTTGGCGGTGAAGTTGTGACAGATCTTTCGACAAAAGTAACATATGATGACAAAATACGCATAAAAGGCAGGTCTCTTTATAGAAAAACAAAGTATTCTGTTATCGTTTATCATAAACAAAAAGGTGAGTTGGTTAGTAAAAAAGATGACAGAGGCAGAAAAACTATCTACGATACACTGCCTTCAAAATTTTCTCATTTTATGAGTGTAGGAAGACTTGATTTTACAAGCGAAGGGTTGCTTTTATTAAGCGATGCGGCAGACATCGTGTCTGCGTTGATGCATGGTGATTTAGAGAGAGTTTATTATGTGAAGATAAAAGGTCCGGTGAGCGAACATATGCAAACTGCGATGAGAGAAGGGTTATATCTTGAAGATGCCAGTAAAGGCGGACACGAGATGAGCCATGTTCGCTCCATGGAGTTTGCACCTTTTGTGGATTATAGAATTATAAAAAGCAGGCCTTCTTATTCAACCATCAAAGTAACTATAAATGAAGGTAAGAACAGAGAATTAAGAAGATTTTTTGGCTATTTTGATGCAGAAGTTGTTGGGCTGAAAAGAGTCAGTTACGGCAAAATTGATTTAGATATGTTAAAGCCCGGAAAACACAGATTTCTAACAAATACAGAGTATGATGCCCTAAGAGATTATCTAGCATCCTCAAAAAATGAAGAAGCAAAAAAGTTTGATAAACAATCTAGCTCTGAAATATAGACCAAAAACCATAAAAGAGGTGTGTGGACAGAAACACCTGTGTTCGTCGGATGCTCCTTTTAGAAAGCTTTTGGAGAAAAAAAGCATATCTCATTCTATCTTTTTTGGGCCCGCAGGTGTTGGCAAAACGACACTCGCAAAGATAGTGGCTAAAGAGATGGAGTTGCCATTTTTTGAGTTGGATGCTACAAATATAAAAGTTGAAAAGATTAGAGCTATTTTGGCAAATCACAAAAATGCACTCGCAAAACCTCTTCTTTTTATAGATGAGGTGCATAGACTTTCAAAAACACAACAAGAAACACTTCTGTTGCCGATGGAAAATAAAGAAGCCGTCATTATAGGGGCTTCTACTGAAAATCCATATTTTACATTGACGAGTGGTATTCGTTCTCGCTCAATGCTTTTTGAGTTTTTCCCACTGGAAAATGATGACTTGGAAAAGGTATTTGAAAAAGTGAGATCCGATATAGATTTTGATATAAGCGAAGAGGCAAAAGATTACCTAGTGAATTCTTCTTCAGGAGATGTTAGGTCAATGTTAAATCTTTTAGAGTATACTTTAGAGGTTGATAATAAAACTGTAAAATTGAAAACGCTAAAACTTTTAAGACCAAATGCACTCAAAGACGGTGTTAGCTCAAAAAGTACACACTATGATTTGGTAAGCGCTATGATAAAAAGTGTTAGAGGCAGCGATGTTGATGCGGCAGTGTATTATCTTGCGAGATTGATTGATGGTGGGGAGAGTGCAGATTTTATAGCTAGAAGGTTGGTGATTTTGGCAAGCGAAGATATTGGAAATGCGAATCCAAATGCTCTAAATCTTGCAAATAGTTGCTTGCAAAGTGTTAGCAAAATTGGTTTTCCGGAAGCTAGAATCATACTTTCTCAAACTCTGATATATCTAGCGAGCAGTCCAAAGTCAAACAGTGCATACAGCGCAATAAACAGTGCATTAAAATATGTAGAAAATGAAAAAGCACTGGAAATTCCTGAGCATTTAACAAAACTTGGAGCTAAAAATTATAAATATCCTCACAGTTTTGGTGGTTGGGTAGAACAAAAATATCTTGAAAACGAATTGAAATTTTACAACAGCGGACATATAGGCTATGAAAAAACCCTAGATGAATGGCTGGAAAAAATAAAAAGGACTTCTAAATGAAAATTGCTATTGTAGGTGGCGGAATTAGTGGCTTGGCCACAGCATTTTATATAAAACAGAGCCATCCTGAAGTGCAAATTACTCTTTTTGAAAAAGAAGAAAAACTTGGCGGAAAAATGATGACTCAAGAAGTTGATGGTTTTTTGTTTGAAGAGGGAAGCAATGGTTTTTTATCAAACAAACCGGACACTTTGGATTTTGTAAAAGAGAGCGGAGCAGAATATTTGTTACTTAGGAGTAGTGATGATGCAAGGGTGAGATTTATATATAAAAACGCCCTTTGTAAACTTCCAGAATCCCCGGGTGCTTTTTTGAAAACTCCTTTATTGTCACTGTTTGGTAAACTTCGAGTCGCAGCAGAGATACTTGTGCCGGCTAAAGAAGATGACAGTGACGAAACTTTGCAATCATTTGGATACAGAAGAGTCGGCAAAGAGATGACAAATGCTTTTTTAGATCCTATGGTTGCCGGTATATTTGCATCTGCGCCCGATAAAATTTCAGTAAACTCTGCATTTCCAGCAGTCGTGAAACTTGAAAAGGAGTATGGCGGATTATTTAAAGGCATGCTTAGAAAAAAGAAAAAAGAAGCCGGTCCAGGTGGTGTTTTGATGAGTTTTAAGGGTGGGGTAGGGGCATTTATAGACTCTTTGGCAAATTCTTTGGATGTAGAGATAAAAACAAATATGCCGGTAAAATATATAGAAAAAATCGAGGATAAATATCTTCTACATGTAGAGAATTTTGAAGAAGAGTTTGACAAAGTGATACTCTCAACCCCAGCTTATGAAAGTGCAAAGATTTTAAACAAGATAGAGCCTGAGTTTTCTGTTTTATTGCACGATATAGAGTATTCGCCGATTAGTGTCGTAGGATTAGGTTATAGCCGGCTAAATCATGACTTGAAAGGTTTTGGCCTTTTGACGACTTCTAGCTCAAAAAAAGATATCTTAGGCGTACTTTGGGATAGCTCTATTTTTACAGGCAGGGCGCCCGAGGGTAAAAAATCACTTAGAGTGATGATTGGTGGGCAAAGAAATCCTGATTTGGCACTAAAAAGCGATGAAGAGCTTAAGCAAATCGCAATTCAGGGCGTAAAAGAAACTATGGGCGTTAAAGAACTACCCGATACCGTATATATCAAAAGATGGGAGCGAGGCATACCAAACTATAGATTAGGGCACCTAGAGAGAATGGATAAGCTGTTTAAAAAATTGAAAAAGTACGATGGATTATATCTTAGTTCAAATGCCTACTTTGGAGTTGGTTTGAATGATTGTGTTAGAAATTCAAAAGAAGTAGCCAGTGAAGTTCTAAAAAATCTTAAATCATGAAAATGGCAATCATCATATAGGGTATAAAGACTAATGATGATATAAAAACCAAAGATGTCACCACTCTAGGCTTGCAGTCAAATATGCTTGCTAGCGAGATATTGGTAATCGCGAGAGGCACAATAAGCTCTAAAATGATAGATTTTAATGCCAAACCTTTTATGTTTAAAACATATAAAAGTATGCCAGCGATAATCGGTATTAATATAAATTTTAGAGCCAAGACGGTATTTAATATTTTAAAATTAATTTGCTTGATTCTGACATCATATAAAAAAATTCCAAAAATGATAAGTTGCAAAACTATAGCGGCGTATGCTCCCATTTCAAGAGTTTTAAAAAATGACTTATTTATGTTTATATTTAGAAGATTGAAAGCAATTGCAATCAAAGATGCCCAAATAATAGGCATCTTAAAGACATTTATGATTGATTTTGCTATGCTAAAACTCCCTCTAGAATAAATGTAAACCCCGATTGTATATACAAAAAACATACTGATTGTGTTGATAAGGCTGGTGTAAATAACAGAAGATTTTGAAAATATTGCTATGCCCAAAGGTATGCCGATACTTCCTGTTATACCCGTAACACTTGCCATAGATATGATTGATCTGTCTTTGGAGTCGTTAAAAAATTTCTTAGCAATGAAGGTGCTGAATATCAGAGCTGTTAGGCAAATAATTATGTAAATAAAAGGCACTTTTACGATATCAATATCAATCTTTTTTGTTGAAAGTCCCCAAAATGCAAGGATTGGCAGTAAAAAATAGATATTTAGTTTGACAATACTTTTTTCGTTTAATTCTTCTTTGAGTCTCATCTTTGCAAGGAACCCTATGAGCACAAAAAAATATATGGAGAGAATCGAAATGATATTATCCACTTTGGACCTTGTTTTTAGACATATTATATCCAAAATTTATGGTAGAATGTTAAAAAGAATAAAACTTGGAGACAGGAAAAATATATGAAAAAAATAGTTTTTTTAAATGGCGAATATTTAGAAGAAGACAAGGCGAAAGTGTCTATTTTTGACAGAGGTTATCTCTTTGGTGATGGTGTTTATGAAGTTGTGCCGGTGGTAAATTATAAAGTACTTGATAAACAGCCTTTTTTAGAGAGGTTTGATAGAAGTTTAAGCGAACTAGAACTTAAATGGCCCTATTCAAAAGAGTATTTTCTTGAAATGATAGATGAATTAATAAAAAGAAATAATCTGAAAGAGGGCGGGGTGTATATGCAGGTAACTCGGGGTGTCGCTCCTCGTAATTTTTCATATCCTATTGATATTTCCACTACATGTACAGCTTTTACATTTGAAAAAGAGGTTATAAACAATCCTAAAGCAAAAACAGGTGTTAAAGTTGTGACTGTGCCGGATATCAGGTGGAAAAGAAGAGATATAAAATCAATCGCTCTTTTGGCTCAGTGTATAGCAAAAGAAGAAGCTTCGCAAAAAGGAGCTTATGAGGGCTGGATGGTAGAAGATGGTTTCGTAACTGAGGGGACTTCGTCTTCGGCTTATATAGTAAAAGATGGTGTTGTTATCACGAGACCTTTGTCAAATGCGATTTTGCCGGGCATCAGAAGAAGACTCTTGCTGGAGCTTTCTGAAAAACACAATATCAAAGTAGAACAAAGGCTTTTCAGCGTAGAAGAAGCGCTAAATGCCGATGAAGCATTTTTGTCCAGTGCTACAACTTTTGTATTGCCTATCGTAGAGAGTGATGGTAAAAAAATAGGAAATGGAAAACCAGGAGAGTTTGCTGTTACAATGAGAAAGATGTATATAGATTCTGCATTAAAAACCGCAGAAATGTAAAATTAGCTTGAGCTAGGATTGTTTATAATCCTAGTTCCTTCGCTATCTTTGCCTTATCAAAACCACAAATCCATCTACTTCCAATCATGATGGCAGGCACGCCCTTGCAGCCGTGTCTTTGGCAGTCTTTTGAGGCACTTTCATCTTTGCTTATGTCTATATTTTTAAATTTTATAGCATGACTTTTTAGGTAAGTTTTGGCAGTAACGCACCAGTGACAGCCCGGAGCTGTAAACAAAACTACTCTTTTTTGTTTCTTTGTTTCACTCACTTTTTTACTCCAAATTTATATATTTTTTTCAGAAACCATTTTAACATAAAATGCTAAAGAAATTAATAATAGCGAAACGCCACCTATGAGGTAAATTGCCGTGAGTATATTTTCAGGATCGGTAATAGCAAATTTAAATACCAACATAAGTGCCTCTATGGCCAAAGCTATGATGATCGAGCCTAGAAATCTAACCATCGTTTTGTGAATATCATGTGCTTCATTTTTTTCATTTCTTCCTAAAACTTCTTCTTCAAAAATTGTTTTTACCAAATCAAAAATTGCTAGTGAAAGAGTTAAGAGAATAGTCGATTTAAACATCATATCAATATTTGTCAATGCTTGTAAAATGCCATTATGAAGCAGGCTGTCTATCCCGTTGTAAAACAATAAAAATGCTATTGATAACAGAGCTATCGAAAACATACTGTAAGATATCGTAGTGATATTGCCAAAAATAGTTTGCAGATTTGTTGGCTGAGTAATTTTCAATAAATTGTCCAGCGATATATCAATACATGCAACAAATATAAGTTCATCATTCTCGTTATACACCGGATATGCTGCAGTAACTGTCAGGTTATTTGTTAGAGATGAGGGATATGGGTCGGTTAATACACATCTTTTTTCCTGTATGGCTCTGTAAAAATATGATTTGTTTGCTCTGTCGCTTCCTTTGTTCCCTTTAAATTCGACTTTGCTCGTGATATTGTCTGTTATCTGAATTCCATTTTTGTCAAGAGTATAGAGTGTTTCAAAATCATCAACTTCACTCATAATTTTGTATAAAGCATTTTGCACTTGATTTATATTTGGATCTGGTAGTCTTTCAGGTATATTTCTTCTAAAGAGATAGCAAAAATAAGCTCTTGCTCTTGTTCGTGCTTCCTCAAACTTTTGGAATTCTTTTATGATCATTTTAATAACCTTAGTTTTTTATGTGTCTTAGTGCTAAACTTAGTATCCCAAAATACTCGTGCAAAGCTACAAAACTATGTCTAAAAGCACGCATTTTTGGAAAATAATCCCAAATATTACTCTCTTTATGACTTATCTTGAAATCTGTAGCGCTTGGAATCACTTTAAATCCAAAATGTCGATATAGCATAACCGCTCTTTTCATATGATACGCTGATGTTACAAGATAAATAACGGGCTTATCAACGCCGGCTTTTTGAAATTTTCCTTTTGTAAATTTTGCATTTTGAAATGTATCCAAACTCTTACTTTCCACTAATATAGAAAATCTTTTTATAGCAATATTTTTGGAAATGATGATATTTACCCCAAAAGGTTTTTCCAGCTCTTTTGCGCAAGTTATAAAAGCATCGGATTCTCTATTTTTTTTACTCAAACCCCCTCCGCTAAAAAGAACAGGAAGATTTTGAGATTTTCCAATCATAATGCCATATATCGCTCTTTTGTAGGCATCATTAGTTAAAGGTAAATTTGCGCTTCCGACGATAATCCCTCCGCCCAATACTATAACCGCATCTGCATTTTTTTGTACTTTTAAAACTTTATTGTAGGGTTTTTCCAGAGGCTCTAGCAAGAAATTTGCCACAAAAGTATTGCTTAATAAATAAAAACATAATGCAAAAAATAAAAAAACAACTTTAAATCTTTTTGCATAAAAAGCAGCTAAAAACAGTACCAATATAAATATGCCAGGTGGCAAGATAAGATAGGTAAATAATTTAGATATTACATAAAATAGACTCATATTATACTAAAATAGCCTCTTTTTTGCCAATTTGTAGTTTGCCGATTACATATCCATCGCTATTTTCCAAGATATAATTTACATTTTCAGGGCTTGCTACTAAAATCATTCCAACTCCCATATTAAAAGTTCTATACATTTCCCGCTCCTCTACATGTAATCCCATCAAATCAAAAATAGGCAGAGTCCTAATCTTCTCTTTTTCTACGATAGCCTGAAGGTTGTCCGACAAAACTCTAGGAAGATTTTCAATGATGCCACCACCTGTTATGTGAGCTAATGCGTTAATTTTATGTTTGAGTTTTTTGAAAGTTTTTACATATAGTCTTGTAGGCGTCAAAAGTGTCTCTATGAGGGGTTTTTCATCAACCAAAGTATCAAATTTATAGTCTAACTTATCGAAAAACAGTTTTCTAACAAGTGAGTAACCGTTTGAATGAATACCGGAGCTAGGAAGTGCTATGAGAATATCTCCGGCCTTTACATGTGGGAGTCTGTTCATCTCATCTTTTTCAGCAATTCCGACAGCAAAACCGGCCAAATCAAAATCTTCTGGTGCATACATTCCGGGCATTTCCGCAGTTTCTCCACCTATCAAAGAGCATTCAGACTCCAAACATCCTTTGGCAATACCACTGACAACAGCAGTGGATTCGTCGATGTCAAGTTTGCTAGTTGCATAATAGTCTAAAAAGAAAAGTGGTGTTCCAAAGTTGCAGATGAGGTCGTTTACACACATGGCAACCAAGTCTATCCCAACCGTGTCAAATTTTCCAGAATCAATAGCGAGTTTTAATTTTGTGCCAACCCCGTCAGTTGCCCCAAGTATCACAGGCTTTTTATACCCCGAAGGCAACTCATAAGCGCCAGCAAAAGAGCCGATTCCGCCTACTACATTTTTATCAAATGTTGATTTTACCAATGGCTTTATATTTTCAACAAACTGCGCTCCGGCATCTATGTCAACTCCCGCATCTTTATAGCTTACACTACCCATTTCATACCTTTTCGTCTATTTTTAATAGGATTTTAGCAAAATATATGTTAAAATTAATATAAAGGTAGAAAATGATTGTACTCACCGGCTCAATTGCTACTGGCAAAAGCTCTACATGTAGGCTACTTGAAAAGAGTGGTTTTGTGGTTATAGATGCAGATAAAATTGCAAAAAAATTGATAGACGCCAAGGTTATAAAAAAACTTTTTGGATCAAAATATATAAAAGACGACAAGATAGATAGAAAAGCTTTAGGCAGTTTGATTTTTGAAAACCCTGGCAAGCGAGAGGTTTTAAACGATTATATTCATCCGTTAATTAGAGAAGAGATATACAAAAGAGTATCATCTTTGGAAGCTAAAAACATCAAATACGTAGCCGATATTCCTCTATATTTTGAGAGTGGGCATTATGACGCCCAAATAGTAACCTTGGTTTATTGCCCAAGAGAACAGCAGATAAAAAGACTTATGAAAAGAGATAACCTAAGTAGGGATGACGCACTAATCAGTCTTGATTCGCAGATGGGTATAGAAGAAAAGAAGAAAAAAGCAGATTATGTGATTGACAATAGGGGTGATGAGATGCATTTGGCAAGTGAAGTCAAAAAGTTTATTAAATATTTAAAGGACAGATAAGTGCAAGTTTCAAAATACAATGCAAGTGGAAATGATTTTGTAATATTTCATACATTTAAAGAAATTGACAGAAGTGAACTTGCCAAAAGATTGTGTGATAGGCAAAATGTAGTGGGAGCAGATGGTTTGATAGTCCTCTTGCCTCACGAAAAATATGATTTTAAATGGCAGTTTTACAATAATGACGGAAGCGAAGCAGAGATGTGTGGAAACGGCACGAGAGCCTGTGCGCATTATGCTTTTGAAAACAATTTGGCAAAAAAAGATATGAGTTTTTTGACAGCGGCAGGAGTTATCAAATCATCTGTTGATGGCGATATTGTTGAGACTATGCTGATGGATCCCAAAAAATTAAGCGATTCGTTTAATGAAGAGGGGTATGAATGGTATTTTTATGATACAGGTGTTCCTCATTTGGTTACTTTCGTAGATAATTTAGAAAACTTTGATTTAAAAATTGCTTCAAAGATGAGATTTTCCCACAATGCAAATGTAAATTTTGCTTTGATCAAAAAAGATGGGCTACATGTAAGGACTTATGAAAGAGGGGTTGAGGCTGAAACTCTCGCATGTGGAACAGGAATGGCTGCTTGTTTTTATGCTGCCAATCAAAATAAAATGTTTGGAGACAGTACAAAAGTCTATCCAACCAGCAAAGAAGAGTTGGAACTCAGGATTTCTAGAGAGAGGCTATACTTCAAAGGAAAGGTGTCAAGAGTTTTTGACACCGTAATTGATGCTGTTTAGATTTTCACTGCTTTTAATTTTTACGATTAATCTGTTTGGAGCCGGTTTTCCATATTATTATTATGATATAAAAGATTCAAAAAAACAGAAAAAAGAGTTTATAAAATTACTTTTGCCTTTAGCTGAAAAAAGCGATGCTAATATAAAAAAAGAGAGAGCATTTGTGATAAGGTTTTTTGAAAATGCCGGCAAAAACAGCTTTAGAGAATTAGACGAACTCTCTTTGGCAAAGTTAATCCATCTTTATAAAAAATACAAAATACATAATCTATTTGATGGACATGAGTATTTGAAAAAAATTGATACAGTTCCTATTTCTCTAACTATTGCCCAGGCAGCAGCAGAGAGTGGATGGGGTAAAAGTAGATTTGTGCTTGAAGCAAATAATATCTTTGGAGAATGGACTTACAGCGGCAAGGGTATAGTTCCCATCAATAGAGCCGAGGGGAAGATACATACTCTAAGAATCTTTAAAACGCTTCAAGATTCCGTCAATGCATATATGCTGAATCTTAATAAACATAAAGCTTATAGAAGTTTTAGAGACCAAAGAGAGAGAGCACGGAAAAGAGGGATTATTTTTGATGGCTTGATGGCAGCAAAAACTATGTTGTATTATTCCCAAAGAAGAGGAAAGTATGTAAGGTTTTTAGAAAATATTATTAAGAGTAATCACCTGCTATACTATGATGATGAGTTATAGGCCCGCATCTTTTATGGCTTCTGCTTGATAGTGCGCCATTAATAGATCTATAATTTCATCATACAAACCACCCTCCATAATAGCATCCAATCTATATAATGTCAGCCCGATTCTGTGATCTGTTATGCGATTTTGCGGATAATTGTAAGTACGGATTCTAGCACTTCTGTCTCCTGAGCCTACCTGGCTTTTTCTTTTTTCACTCTCAGCGCTGTTTTGCTCTTGCATCTGTAGGTCGTAAAGTCTTGCTTTTAAGATTTTCATAGCAGATGCTTTGTTGTTATGCTGACTTTTTCCATCCTGATTGGTAACAACCAAACCGCTTGGCAAGTGAGTAATCCTGACAGCGCTGTCTGTTGTATTTACAGATTGTCCACCGTTTCCGCTTGATCTCATCACATCAATTTTCAAGTCATTCGGATTTATTTCTATCTCAACATCATCAACTTCAGGCATAACGGCAACCGTAACAGCCGAAGTATGTACTCTTCCTTGAGATTCTGTTTGAGGTACTCTTTGCACCCTGTGAACCCCGCCTTCAAACTTCAGTCTTGAGTAAACACTGTCGCCTTTTATAAGTGCAACAACTTCTTTGTATCCATTGAGAACACCCTCGCTTGAGTTTACAATTTCAACTTTCCAACCTTTGTTTTCAGCATATCTAAGATATGATTTAAGAAGGTCAGATACAAAAAGGGCAGCTTCATCACCACCTGTTCCGGCTCGTATCTCTAAAAAGATATTTTTATCATCATTTGGATCCGTAGGGAGTAAAATAACTTTAATGTCTTCTTCTAGTTGATCCTTGAGTGGTTCAAGCTCTTTTAGCTCATCTTTGGCAAGTTCGCCTAGCTCATTATCTTCAAGTAGAGATCTGTTTTCTTCTATGGCATCAAGTGTTTCGATATATTGATCTGTTTTGTCTTTGATAGCTTGTAAATGCGATTGCTCTTTTGAGAGCTCAGTCATTTTTTTTATATCATTTGATATGTCAGGCTCACTTAAGAGTCTGCTGATTTCATCATATCTGTCTAAAAAGGGTTGAAGTTTATTTTTGAGCATTTAATACCTATATTTGGGGTTAGTGACGCTTATGCGTCACCATTTAGTCTGTTTACTAATTTTGCAAGTCTGCCTACGCGTCTTGCAGCTGTATTTGATTTTAAAATACCTTTTGATACATAAGAGTGAAAGTTTTTGTTCACATCTTTAAGTGCTTTTACTGCAGCTTCTTTGTCGCCTGCATCAACTGATTCTCTAAGAGCTCTTGTAAGATTTTTGATTCTTGTTTTGTAGAATCTATTTCTTTGTGTTCTTTTTTTTGTCTGTCTGATTCTTTTTTCTGCTGATTTGTGATCCGCCATTTTGATAGCCTTTATTTAAATTTTAGGAATGGATTATACACAAAGAAAGATTAAAGTAAACTTATTTTAAGAAAATTTTCAGCGATATCTCTACATGTAGAAAGTGTATAATAACACAAAATAGGGTATAATCTCCTTCAGCAATGAATTATTATGATCAAGGAAAGATAAAAATGACAAATCAACGACTTTTTGGAACAGATGGCGTCAGAGGAAGAGCCGGAAAAAAACTTAATGCCACAACGGCGATGCGACTTGCGATGGCTGCTGGAATTTACTTTAGAAAAAACTCTATTACAAATAAATTTTTAATCGGAAAAGACACAAGAAGAAGCGGATATATGATAGAAAATGCCATAGTCTCCGGCCTTACTGCCGTAGGCTATGATGTGAGGCAAATCGGTCCTATGCCAACACCTGCCATCTCATTTTTGACTGAAGATATGAGATGTGATGCCGGTATTATGATCAGCGCTTCACATAATCCATACTTTGATAACGGTATAAAATTTTTCGATTCGTTTGGAAACAAGCTAAATGAAGAAGCAGAAGCACAAATAGAAAAAATTTATCATAATGAAGAGTTGATTGAAGAGAGCCAAAAATCAGAATTTGACATAGGACGCTCTAAAAGAGTTGATGATGTTATTGGAAGATATATAGTTCATATCAAAAATTCATTTCCTAAAAATCTCACACTAAACGGTGTCAGAGTGGTTTTGGATACCGCAAATGGAGCTGCTTATAAAGTTGCCCCTACGATTTTTACAGAACTCGGTGCAGATGTCGTTGTGATAAACAATAAACCTAACGGAAGCAATATAAATTTGAATTGTGGAGCAATGCACCCGGAAATTTTAGGTCAGGAAGTGCGAAAATTAAGAGCCGATATTGGTTTTGCATTTGACGGAGATGCTGATAGATTGGTTGTTGTAGATGAAAAAGGCGATGTGATAGACGGGGATAAGCTACTTGGAAAATTAGCAACATATTTAAATTCTCAAAATAAACTAAAAGGCAGTTGCATGTGTGCAACGGTCATGAGCAATAAAGCCTTAGAAGATTATTTAGGCAACAATGAAATATCTTTAGCGAGATCAAATGTAGGTGATAAGTATGTTCTTGAAGTTTTAAGCCAAAGTGGATTAAATTTTGGAGGAGAGCAAAGCGGGCATATAATCTTGTCGGATTATGTAAAAACAGGAGATGCGCTTATATCTTCACTTGCTGTGATGGCTTGTTTTTTGAGAAGCAAAGAGCCGATTAGTACGCTTTTTAATCCGTTTGAGCTTTATCCTCAGTTACAAAAAAACCTTGCAGTGACAAATAAGATTCCACTTGATAAAATAGATGGATATCAAAAAATTGTAGATGAAATTGAAAAAGATGAGATAAGAGTTCTTGTAAGATACTCTGGAACTGAAAATTTGCTTAGAATTTTACTCGAAGGTCCAAATGAAAAAGTTTTAGAAAAATATATGAATAAAATCTATTCGTTTTTGAAGAAAGCACTTAATGATTAAAAAATTTTCAGTTTTTTTATTGATGGCAATCGGAATTTTTCTGATAGATCAAAATCTAAAATCGCTGTTTTTAGACGGATTTAGATGGAATAGCGACTATATTTCTTTAATTTTGGTTTTCAATAAAGGCGTAGCTTTTTCAATGCTCTCTTTTTTGCAAGAATACTTAAAATACATACAACTTGGCATTTTTGTGCTTATAAGTTTGTATCTAGCATACGAAAAAAATCTTTTTGTAAAGTATTCACTGCCACTTGGCATCTTGTACGGTGCAGGAATCGGTAATTTGCACGATAGATTTGTTCATGGCGGTGTGGTTGATTATATATATTGGCACAAATGGTTTAATTTTGCTGTTTTTAATTTTGCGGATGTGATGATTGATTTTGCCATTATATGGATTATTTTTATAAATTACAGGAGAAAAACTGATGCTTAAAATAGGTATTGTCGGAGTTGGTGGTGTCGGTGGGTATATCGGTGCAAAATTAATCCAAAAGGGCTTGGCTGAGATAACGCTATTTGCCAGAGGAAAAAGTTACGAGACAATAAAAAACGGTTTAAAAGTGATAGATTGCGGTGATGAATTTGTAGTTCGCCCAAAAAATATAATTAATACTGAAAACGACAAAAGTCACGAAATATTTGATATCATTTTCATAACCACAAAAAGTTATAGTTTTAAAGATATATCAAAAGTAATAAGCCTGCATGTAGATGAAAATACGCTCATAATTCCTCTCTCAAACGGAGTAAATCACAAGGCTGAGCTGGGCGAATATATCAAAAAAGCAACAGTTTTGGATGGTTGTGTTTATGTTTTATCAAATATAAAAGAAGCCGGAGTTATAGAGAAAAAAGCCCCGACTTTTTATCTTGTTTTGGGGGATTATAAAAACAGATTTCAAGATAGATTACAAGCTTTGGTTGATATTTTAAATCAGAGTGAATTAAAATCAAAACTAAGCCAAAAAATAGAGTATGATTGCTGGACAAAATATCTTCTGATTTCATCATTTGCGACGCTGACTTCTTATTTTAAAGCACCTATGGGATTTATCATAGAAAAAAAGACGGATTTGTTGAGAGATGTGCTTGAAGAGATCAAAAATGTAGCAAATGCACAAGGTATAGATATTGGTGAAAAAGAGATAGAAAAAACTATAAAACAGGTTCAAAATGTGCCTTACAATTCTAAAACTTCTATGCAGATAGATTTTGAAAATCACAACAAAACAGAACTCGAGTCAATAAGCGGATATATCGTAAATACCGCAAAAAAATCAGGAGTTAAGGCAGATAATATGAAAATGATGTATGAAGAGCTATCTAAAAGGTCTCTTTAAGTATATTTTATGCCATTTTTAAGTATTATCTACTTTCAATTTATATAATTGGTCGCGTAGCTCAGTTGGTAGAGCACTACCTTGACATGGTAGTGGTCGTTGGTTCAAGTCCAATCGTGGCCACCATAAAACCGTTCTCTCGGGGTTTGAGAGTTCAAAAGGATAAAAATGCAAAATGAGGTCATAGCCTACAGAGATGGCGAGACACTTCTAGATACACAAACTGTTGCTTCGCAAGATTCCCAAGATTTCCAAAAAATTTTATTTGACAATTCTGATGATGCTCTGGAAGTGATTCGTCACTCTACGGCTCATATGATGGCTCAGGCTATCAAAGAGTTGTATCCTGATGTTCAGTTTTTTGTCGGACCTGTTATTGAAGATGGATTTTATTATGATTTTCGCGTTGGTGAAAAGATTAGTGACAGCGACTTAAAAACAATCGAAAAAAAGATGCAAGAGATTGCAAAACGCAAACTACCGATTACTAAAACTACGACGACCAAAGAGGGTGCGGTCGAATTTTTTAAAGATGATGATTTAAAACAAGAAGTTCTTTTACGCATACCAGATGGCGAAGTTTCTATATATAAACAGGGAGATTTTGAAGATTTATGTCGTGGACCGCATGTGCCAAATACCAGATATTTAAGATTTTTTAAGCTGACTAGAGTGGCTGGCGCATATCTCGGAGGAGACGAAAAAATAGAGATGCTTACTCGAATATACGGTACGGCATTTGCAGATAAGCAAAGTTTGAGAGATTATGCGACTATGATAGAAGAGGCCAAGAAAAGAGATCACCGAAAACTCGGAAAAGAGTTAAAACTGTTTACTTTTGATGAAGAAGTTGGGGCAGGGCTTCCTATATGGCTTCCAAATGGTGCGAGGATGCGAAGCAGATTAGAGCATCTTTTATTTAAAGCTCATAGAGTTAGAGGTTATCAGCCTGTTCGTGGACCTGAGATTTTGAAAAGTGATGCATGGAAAGTCAGTGGACATTATGATAATTATGGCGAAAATATGTACTTTACCGTTATTGATGATGTTGAATATGGTATAAAACCGATGAATTGCCTCGGCCATATCAAGGTGTATCAAAGCGAAGTAAGAAGCTACAGAGATTTGCCGTTGAAGTTTTTTGAGTATGGAGTTGTGCATAGACATGAGATGAGTGGTGTAATTCATGGGCTTTTCAGAGTTCGTGAGTTTACCCAGGATGATGCGCATATATTTTGTACTCCTGAGCAAATTAAAGAAAATGTTTTAGAGATTCTTGATTTTGTCGATACCTTGATGAAGGCTTTTGGTTTTGAATATGAGATGGAAGTTTCAACAAAACCTGAAAAAGCCATAGGCGACGATAAATATTGGGAAGTAGCTACAAAGGGCCTGATGGAAGCACTTGACGGAAACGGTATAGAATATGGCATAGATGAGGGTGGTGGAGCGTTTTATGGCCCAAAAATTGACATCAAAATAACTGATGCGCTGAAGCGAAAATGGCAATGCGGAACTATACAAGTAGATTTTAACTTGCCAGAAAGATTTGATTTGGCTTTTGTGGATGCTAACAATGAACATACAAGACCCGTGATGCTTCATCGTGCAATTCTAGGTTCATTTGAAAGATTTATAGGCATATTGATAGAACATACTGCAGGAGAATTGCCATTTTTTGTAGCTCCTACGCAAGCTATCATCGTGCCAATTTCTGAAACTCATCATGAATATGCACAAAAATTATTTGAAACACTTTTGGATGAGGGAATTGATACAGAGATTTCAGCGAAAAACGAGAGCTTAAATAAGAGAATTAGAAATGCTGAAAAGATGAAAGTTCCGATGATTTTAGTGGTGGGTGATGAAGAAGTTAAAAACAATAGCGTTGCCCTAAGGGATAGAAGAGAAAGAAAACAGTATAATCTAAGCATAGAGGAATTAAAAACAAAAATGAAGGAGAAACTTAATGAGGTACGCTTTTGAGTAAAAGTAAAGATGTAATGCTTAATGACGACATTAGAGCAAGTGAAGTAAGATGTCTTGGTGATGATGGCACGCAGTATGGTGTAATTTCTAGAAATAAAGCATTGTCTATAGCAGAAGGCTTGGGCTTGGATTTGGTACTTATCGCCCCTGATGCAAAACCACCGGTTTGTAAGATTATGGACTACGGTAAGTTTAAATATCAGCAAGTTAAGAAACAAAAAGAAGCAAAAAAGAAGCAAAAAACTATAGAAGTAAAAGAGATAAAACTTTCTGTAAAAATTGCCCAAAACGATATAAATTATAAAATTAAACATGCTAGAGAATTTTTAAAAGAAGGAAAGCATGTAAAGTTTAGAGTATTTTTAAGAGGGCGAGAGATGTCGAATCCTGATGCCGGCAAGCAAGTATTAGAACGAGTTTGGCCTATGGTTGAAGATATTGCTGATAGAGACAAGACTCCTGTATTTGAAGGCCGTTATGTAAATATGCTTGCTGTCCCTAAAAAATAATATTGTTTTAAGAGATTTTAAGCTAGAATTATCAGCTCATAAAAATATAGATAAAAATAAAAGGGAGAAAGCATGCCGAAAATGAAAACGGTACGCGGTGCAGCTAAACGCTTTAAAGCTAAAAAAAATGGAATAAAAAGAGGCTCAGCTTATAGAAGCCATATTCTTACTAAAAAGCCTACGAAAAGAATGCGTGGACTTAAAGAAGCGCAAACTGTAGATAGCCGTGATGTTGCATCTGTGAAATTGATGCTAGGCAAGAAATAGAGTTTTAAAAAATTATAAAATCATTGCGATTTTTCCCCTCAAAAACTATTTTATAGTAGAGGGCAAGTTCCCAAAAGGGACACCAATCAAGGTCAAGGAGATATAAATGGCAAGAGTAAAAACGGGTGTTGTTAGAAGAAGAAGACACAAGAAAATACTTAAATTAGCAAAAGGTTTCTACAGCGGTAGAAGAAAACATTTTAGAAAAGCGAAAGAGCAGTTAGAAAGAAGTCTAGTCTATGCATACAGAGACAGAAGAACTAAAAAAAGAGATTTTAGAAGACTTTGGATTGTTAGAATTAACGCTGCTTGCAGATTAAATGGCATGAGTTATTCTCGCTTCATCAATGCTTTAAACAAAGCAAATATACAATTAGACAGAAAAATATTAGCAGATATGGCTATGAATGATCCTGAAGCATTCACAGCTGTTGTAAAACAAGCTAAAGCCGCACTTTAATTATATTTCAGAGGCACTTTAAATGCCTCTGATAATACCTCTTTCGATTCAATAATCATCAAATTTCTTTATTGAGTAGGTACTTATTTATAAAATTTTACTCCATCTAGAGAAAACTATGATAAAATAGCCTAAAATAGTAAGGTTAAAAAATATGATTGGCGCAATAATATTTTATAATTTAGATACCGGAACCGGATTGATTCTTTCAGAAGATAAAAATAAATATAATTTTGATATTACAATGTGGGATGATTTGGATAATTTGCCGTCTATTGGCCTTCAGGTGGAAGTTGTATTTGAAGATGATAACATAAAAAGTATTGTAAGGTATGTCAAAATACAAAAAAATACAAAAATTGATATAAGTGCATATGTTCACAACTCAGACTTAGATTCTGAGTCTTTAAATACAAAATTGGATCCAGATTTGTATTCTACTAAAACAGTACCAAAAAACTTTATTGATGCTACTATGAAAAATTTCTTTTCATCATTGCAAGAGACAGTTGGCAAGTATAAAAATTATGAATTAAATTCAAAAGAGGAATCACTAGATTATTTCAAAATAAAGAGATTTCTTTTTACTGCTTACAATAACTTATTGGAGTTAGACAGCACTTTGGCTAATGGAAGCTTAACCGAGGTTTACCAAAACATCCAAAACATCAATAGCATACATGATGTATATAAAAAAAGCTACATGTATCCAAAGATAGCCTTTTCCACCATATTTTTGAGATACACAAGGTATAAAGAGGCGAAAAAACGACTCGAAAAAAATATTTTTAATATGCGTAATATTGAGAGTAGTCTTTCAGCCATGGAGCTTGAGATTAAGCAAAAGGTAGCTGAGTTGGACTCTTTAGAAAAAGATGATGAAAATTCGATTGCCATAAAAGGTAATATAAAACATCTAAAGAGTCTTTATGTAGATGCAATCGATAAAATGGGAAACTTAAGGGAAGAAAATGAATTGCTATTGCCTATAACCGATGAGTATTTTGAATTGTTTTTTGAGCAATTTAGCGAAAAATTTATCTCTTCCTATGAAAAAAATATGAAAAATATAATCTCTATTTTAAACTCCATGGCTTTTTTATTCGATAGGCTCATGTGGGAAAAAGCAAGTCGTTCCAAGGTAATAAAAAAACATTTTGAAGAATCAAATATACCATATCCATATAGTTCTTTAACTTTTTTACGATATTATCTGAAAACATTAAATAAATCAAAATTAAGCGAGGAAAACAAAAAACTGTTTGAGCTGCTAAAATACTTAGAAAATAAAAATTAAGAAAATAGAGATTATGAGACCACTTGCAGCGGTCTCATAATGAGAGGCATCTTGAAGCTTTTAGACTTCAGGATATCAATTTTATTTTTTATATTTTTCCAAAACTGTTTCACTTGGATAGAAGAATATAGTGTGTCTTAGGACTACTATTTTATCCTTGTCATCTGTGGCAAAAGCTTTAATAGTGATAGGTATAGGAGTATCTTTTTTTTCTGTGTCAATTAGTGTTTTGGTTGTTCTTAATATAACTATCTTTCTTTCTTTCTTTCTAGCTTTTAGCGAAAAAGGCTTGCTAGGTCTTACTATTTTTATGTCTTTATTATTTACTTCAAAGTAATATTTGTGATCTTTTGAATCAGTATTTTGAAATAAGAAAGTATATACATTCTCAACAGTTTTTCCACCATCTTTTATTTTATATAGTTCACTAGTCCTATTTATATTGAGAAGCATATGCTCTTTGGTGCTACCCATATACATAAGCCCTATAAAAGCCAAAGTAAGCGCAATTCCATAAGCTACAGTTCTAAATCTAATATATTTTGTTTTTATACCTCTTTCATCTTCGTTAGCGCTAGTCCACTGAATAAGAGATTCTTTTCCTAGTTTTCCCATGACAGGGACACAAGCATCAGCACATTCTAGACAGTTGATGCACTCAAGTTGCATACCTTTTCTGATGTCTATGTGAGTTGGACATACTCTTACGCAAGCTTCGCAACCAGTACAGTCATCATACTCGCCCGGAGGTTTGCTCCAAAGTTTTACACCATGTTCATCATATATCTTTCCGCCTCTGCTTTCACTGTATATTGGTTGAATTGTATCTTCATCAAACATAACAGATTGGACTCTCGCATAAGGGCAAATATATACACAAAAATTTTCTTTTAGCAAAATCACATCATATATGATAAAAGCAGTAATGCCACCTAAAAATCCTAAAAATACCGTATGATTCGCAGGATCCTGAAGATAAGCAAAATAATTTTCAGGAGGAACAAAATACCAAATAAAATCAGATGCTGCAATAAAAGCCAAAATTGACCATAAAATTATGGCAATGGTTTTTTGTAAATACATCCCTTTTTTTGTTGGTGCTTGTTTGTTATTTATACTTCTTCTAAGATTTAAGAGCTTTGTCTGAAGTAAATCCCTGTATATGGTTCTAAAAATAGTTTGGGGGCAGCTCCATCCACACCACACTCTACCGCCAAGAGTTGTCATGAAAAATACACCTAAAAATAGCAGTATTAGGATAAATGGCATTAGGTATAACTCTTGCATATCAAATGATGTGAAGAGTAAGTTTAGCTGTTTCTCCGCAAAATTTAATAGAAATATATGGTTACCATTTATTCTTATAAATGGTAATACCAATGAAATTATCGTAATAATTCCAAAAACTATATATCTTTTTTTTCTATGTTGTTTTGATTCGTAATTTACATCACATGCCATTGGTCTCTCCTGTCGTTTTTCATTATTTTACACTGAGGTAAGTCAGTGTCAATTTTTGTACTAAAATCTTTTTCTTTTAGTAGTTTTTTTCTTGTTTTAACTAATTCTTTTAGACCTCTAGAATTAATATAATCTTTCAATGAGCTTCGACTCACATCTAGCAATTTTGAAATTTTAAGAACTGAATACTTTTTCTCAAGATAGCCTATGATTTCGAGTCTATAAATATCAAATTTTGATTTAGACATTCTTCCTTTAGGCCTTCCTTGGATAGCAACTCTTTTTGTATCCATAAAGTTATCATTCTCCTTTAAAAGCAAGGAAAAAATATTACCGGCTTTAGTATCTTTTGTAATTTTTAAATTTATATTAGTTACATAGATTGAAATAGATCTTTCAAAGAGACAATTCAAAATTTTTATTAACTCTTCTACATTGTTAGAAAAAGTAGCAAGAGAGTATATTAAAACATTGTCATTATAATCTAAAGATCTTAAAAAACCTTTTAATTCATTTTTGGATTCTAACTTTTCATTTATAGAAGAGTTGTCTATCTCAGTAGAATCAATATCTAATAGATTTTGATTTGCATATCTAAATATATGTTTTTGCTGATTAATAACATTTGTTTTAGTATCGTTTGCCTTTAATAAAATAATATTCACATTGTCACCTTTTTGTTACTCGAAAGTATATAACTATTGATGTTAAAAGTCAATAGTTATAAGTATTTATCGTCATAATTTTTTATATTATGAATTTTGTATTATATTATGCTATAATAGCCCCTAAATTTTTCAGAAAGGTGGTGATAGAGTATGCCAGGGATTAAAGTACACCCTAATGATTCTTTTGAAGAAGCTTATAGAAAATTTAAAAAGCAAATTGATCGTAACCTAATCGTTACAGAAGCGAGAGCTAGAAGATTTTTTGAAACTGCGACTGAAAAGCGTAAAAAACAAAAAATTAGTGCTCGTAAAAAAATGCTAAAAAGACTATATATGCTTCGTAGATACGAATCAAGACTCTAGAAACACATAAAGACCAAGTTATGCTTGGTCTTTATTTTTTATCCAAAACTAGCACCAATTTTCTCACTTTTAACTAACATTTAGCAAAACTTCGTATAATTACAATATCTTGTATGCAAGGAGCTTTTGTGGAAAAAAAACTAACAGTTATCCAAACAGCTGAATTACTAGGCGTTAGTAAGGAAGCTATATATAATCGGATAAGAAGAGGTTCGTTAGAAGTTGTTATTGAAAATGGGATTAAATATGTAATACTAACAGAAGATATAAAAAAGAGCTCACATTCAAGAAAAATATCCAATAACATAAGCGATGCATATATTGAACTCCTTAAGACTGAATTGAAAGAATTAAAAGAAAAAAACAGAGCATTAGAGGCGGATAAAGATAGATTGATTAGAGAGAAAGAAAAACTTTTAATTGAATCTAAAGAAAAAGTAGAAGAAATCTATAAACAAAGAGATGAACAATTAAAAACAATACTTTCACTTGCAACCAAAAATATTCTGGAAAACAAAAAATATAAAAATAATGAAATTGTCATAGATGAAGATATTGATAGAAAAAGAAAAGATGCTATAGAAGCTGAGATAGATGCGCAGACGGATGCTATCTCAACTCAAGAAATTGTAGAATCATATAGTGATTGGCAAGACTTAAGAGACTATTTAAAACAAAAAGGCTACTCCAAAAAAGAGAAAAAAATCATCAAAGAAGAGTTCAATAAAAACATTAGTGAAAATACTTTATCAAAAAAAGAAAAAAGAAAAAAGAAAAAAGGAAGATAGGATGAAGATAGTATTGCTCGATATTGATACTCTTGGAAAAATAGATTTGAGTATTTTGGAGAAATTTGGTAAATTAGAAAAATATAACACTACATGTAGGGAAGATACTCTGCAAAGAGTAAAAGGTGCAGAAATTATCATCACAAATAAAGTTGTAATTGATAGAGATGTTATGCAAAAATGCGATAATCTTAAACTAATCTGCATAGCAGCAACAGGCATGAATAATGTAGATTTAGATTTTGCAAAAGAAAAAGGTGTGGAAGTAAAAAATGTAGCTGGATACTCGACGGCATCAGTAACTCAAGCAACCTTTACACTTTTGCTCTCTTTGATGGGAAGTAGCGCATATTATGATGCCTATGTGAAATCAGGAAGGTGGTCAAAAAGTCCAATTTTTACTCATCTAGGTAGAGAATTTTTTGAGATAAAAGATAAGACATGGGGCATCATAGGTTTAGGAAATATAGGTAAATCAGTTGCTGGTATTGCCACTGCTTTCGGAGCAAAAGTGGCATATTATTCGACTTCCGGAATCAATAGAAGTGGTGATTATAAAAGAATGAATTTGGATGATTTGTTAAATACTTCTGATATTATTTCAATCCATGCTCCATTAAATGAAAAAATAGATAACCTTATTGGTAAAAAAGAACTCTCTATGATGAAAAAAGGTGCAATTATCTTAAATATGGGAAGAGGGGGCATAGTAAATGAGGATGATTTGGCATATTCGATAGATAATTTTGGTATATTAGCAGGTCTTGATGTATCTAAAATTGAGCCTATTAGAGCAGATAATCCACTGCTACATGTAAAGAATATTGACAATATTATATTTTCACCTCATATCGCATGGGCTAGCAAGGAAGCTAGAAAAACACTCGTAGATATGATAGCAAGAAATATAGAAAATTTTTTAAAAAAGGGGTAAAAATGGCAAAAGAACATAGTTTTGATATAACAGCGGAAATAGACAAGCAAGAGTTAAAAAATGCAATAGAACAGGCAAAAAAGAGATAACAAATAGATATGATTTTAGAGGTTTAAAGGCAGAAGTTGATTATAATGAAAATGCAAAAGTTATTACTCTAACAACAACTAGCGACAATAAAGCTGATGCGATGTTTGATATGCTAGTATCAAAAGCGATAAAACGCGGAATTTCACCAAAGGCATTAAAGGAACATAAAAGAGAGAGTGTCGGTGGTGGAAATACCAAACTAACAGTTAGTATAAATGATACCATCTCTAAAGATGACGCTAGAAAAATTGTAAAAGAGATAAAAGATTTAAAATTAAAAGTTCAGGCAAGTATAAGAGGTGAAGAAGTCAGAGTTGTTGGAAAATCAATAGATGATTTACAAAGTGCAATCGCAGCCATTAAGCAAAGAGACTTGGATATACCGTTAAATTTTACAAATATGAAATAGCTTAGTGGAAGAATTTGTACCGGATTTGATAGAGCCGATACCTGTCATAAAAGGGAAAAAGTGTAAAATATTTCTATTTGGTTTGTACATTTTTATCACCTATACGCCTTTTTTTGCCAGTTTGCTTATTTGGTACATGTACGGTTTTTTAATAGGCTTATCTTTTTTTCTCCTGTTTACACTTTTGATGGGTATATTAATATCAAAGTTGAGAGTAGTATCAATTCCTAAGATACAAAGAGATATGTCATACAGTAATATGGAAGTTGCTAGATGGTATTTAGACAGAAATATATGCTTCTAAGTACCTATTCAATAGAAACACTATTTCACTTGCAATAATGAGACCACTGCGCAGTGGTCTCTTAAGCTTCCATCTACTCTATCTAGATAGGTAAAACTCTTATTTTATCACTTAATTTTTCTCTAAGAATTGCTTCAATAGCATAAAGTGTTCCTGTGCTACTGCTAGCACATCCACTACAAGCACCAAGATATCTGATATAAATGTCGGTAAATCCATCCTCCGTATCTCTAAGATCTACGATTTCTAAGTTTCCACCATCCATCATAAGCATTTCTCTGATATTTTCATTAATAACATTCTCAACTTTCTTCAACTTTTGAACCATTGTGAGTTTTTCAAATATGAAATCATCAGAATTTTCTGTTTGTGCGTTTGCTGCTGAAAGTATTTTGTCATGCTCCATCTCTTCTCTTGTTTCTTTTAATATATCAACAAGATAATACTCTCTCTCTTCGTGACCACCGGGTTTGATACAGGATTTACAAAATGCTCCGGCTTTTGTATAGTTTGTAATCTCTTCAACGGATTTTAAATCATTTAGTTTTATCACTTCTTTGATTGTTCCAAGAGTTACCCTGGCACATTCACATACTATTATTCCATCTTCAAAGCTCGCAGCATCAACACCTTTGTAAGAAGCAGCTGCCTCTTTGATAACATCATATGCCATAACAGAACAGTGCATTTTTTGAGGAGGAACGGCAGGAGTGTCCGGATTATCACGCATCGCTTTTTCAACATCTATATTTGTGATTTTTACTGCTTCATCAACAGTTTTGCCTTTACATAAATCAGCCATAGTATCACTACTTGCTATCGCAGTTCCACATCCGAAACTTTTAAATTTTGCATCTAAAATCTTATCCGTTTTTTCATCTACTGCCCAATATAATCTGACGGCATCCCCGCAGCTCTCAGCTCCAAAATCGGCAACTACTAGCTTGGCTCCCATCTCTTTTGCTTGCTCTTCAGTGATTTCTCCCATATTTTGAGGGTTATTCATCAAATCTTGTACTTTTTGACTGTATTCTTCCCAAATTGATCCGCCTATTAAGCTATTTTTTCCCATATATTATCCTTTTTATTTTTATCTTCTTTCACCGATGGAAATAAATTCCATCTAAAGAAGCAAACCTGAAGCACAACGCTTGCGCGTCGTACGCCATTTTATCTTCTTTCACCGATGTAAATAAATTCCATCTAAAGTTGCAAACCTAAAGCACAACGCTTGCGCGTCGTAAGCCATTTTGTGTGCAGTTTATAATTTACTCTCATGCCAATCAGGTGCATAAGAAAATGTGCTAGAGATTTCTCTTAGTCTTTTTACCGCTTTATTTATAATGTCTATTGTATAGTCAATCTCTTCTTCAGTTGTAAATCTCGAAAGAGATAGTCTGAGTGCTGTATGAGCAAGGTCTGCTTCTGCGCCAATTGCTTCCATGACAGGATTTGATTCCAATGCTTCACTAGCACATGCACTTCCTGTACTTGCAGCAATGCCTGCTTTGTTTAAATCCCAGAGCATAGCTTCACCTTCTATGCCTTTTACACTGATAAGTATAGTATTCGGAGTTCTTTGTTTTTTAGTCCCCACCACGAAAGTATCAGGTATCTTCAAGAGCTCATCTTCGAGTTTGTCTCTAAGTTTCATAACACTGTTTTTTTCAAAATCCAAATTCAAAACAGCAAGTTCCATAGCCTTTCCCATTCCCACAATACCCGGAACATTGAGCGTGCCGCTTCTTAGTCCATCCATCTGCTCTCCACCGGATAAAAGGCTAGGAAGAACTCTACCTTTTTTTATATATAGTCCACCGACACCTTTTGGTCCGTGAAATTTATGTGCAGAAAAACTTAGAAAATCAACCCCTGCCTTTATAACATCAACAGGTACTTTTCCTATGGCTTGTGTTGCATCGGTGTGAAAAAGTACATCATGCTTTTTACATATCTTTCCTATCTCTTCAATAGGAAAAATCATCCCTGTTTCATTGTTTGCCCACATTATACTGACAAGAGCAGTATCTTCAGTGATGCTTTTTTCCAGTGTATCAATTTCGATAATACCATCATTGTTAACCGGTAAATATGTAACTTTTACACCTAGGCTTTCCAAAACCTGCAAGCCTGGATGACTGCTGGATGTTCAACTTCAGAGGTTATTATATGGTTTTTGTCGCCATTAAATATATGTTCAAAATATATGCCTTTGATGACCCAGTTAATGCTTTCTGTTGCACAAGATGTAACAACTATATCATCATTATCATCTGCCCCAATTCCTGCATATAGTCTATCCATAGCACATCTTAAAGCCGGATGTGTTTCGCTTCCAAATTCATGTAGTGAGTTCGGGTTTCCATACATTTCGCAAAAATATGGAATCATCTCTGTATATACAGATGGATCCACAATAGTTGTTGCATTATTGTCTAAATAAACTCTCATTTTTTCTCCATTTTTTAAACTAAATTATAATTTTAATTAAATAAGACTTATATTGTCCTAATTCTTTTTGAATATTATTATTATTAACATTAAAATTTGATTAAAAACATATTTTATTATAAAAGTATCTCTTTTAATATATTTTTTGTTTCCTTAAAATCTATGATTTCGTCAGGTGTTTGTTGCAAAAAATCATTCATTTTTTCTTTTTTAGAAATTGCCAAATCTAACTCTTTGTCAGTCCCCTCTTTATATGCCCCTATTCGTATCAGTATTTCATTTTCTTTCAATAAGGAATTTAATCTTTTGAATTTTTGTGCCAATTTTTTATGTTCTTCATCAATCACATCATTCATAACCCTTGAAGCACTATTTTGAATACTAATAGGTGGATATATGCCAAAGTCTGTCAATTCTCTACTTAAAACTATATGTCCGTCTAAAATACTTCTTGATTGGTCTGCTATTGGATCACTCAAGTCATCGCCCTCAACAAGAACTGTAAAAAAAGCGGTAATAGAGCCCTTGCCTTCTTCTTTACCCGCCCTCTCCATCAGTTGAGGAAGTAAAGCAAGAACAGACGGAGGATATCCTTTTGATGTCGGAGGTTCTCCAAGAGCAAGACCTATCTCTCTTTGAGCCATAGCAAATCTTGTTATAGAATCCATCATAAAAAGAACATCATTTCCTTTGTTTTTGAAATATTCTGCCACACTCATAGCGCAAAATGCACCATATTTTCGCATAAGAGGTGAGTCATCACTAGTTGCTACTATTATAACGGTATTGCTTAAGTCTCCATTTAGATTTTTTTGTATAAATTCAGGAACTTCTCTTCCTCTTTCGCCGATAAGAGCCACTACTTTTATAGTAGCCGATGCACCTTTTACTATCATGCCCATTAAGGTAGATTTTCCAACTCCACTACCGGCAAAGATACCTAGTTTTTGACCTTTGCCACAAGTTAAAAGTGCATCTATGGTTTTTACACCCACTGAAAAAGGTTCTTCTATAAGTCCTCTTTTCATGGCATCTAACGGGGGTTTCATGATAGGAGACAGGTTGCTCGTTGATATCCCTTCTTTGCCGTCTTTGGGTCGCATAAAAGGATCAACCACTCTTCCAAGCAACTCTTCTCCGACGGGTATCATCATCCCTTGGTCATTTATAAAAATTGTATCTCCTATTTTAAAGCCTTCTGTGAAACCGAAAGGAGATATGCTAAAATAGCTTTGTTCGATTTCCGTAACCATACCAAGTTCGCTTTTGTCGCTACTGTTGGAGATAATTTTAACTATATCCCCTATACTTGGATTTAATCCTATGGCTTTTATGTTTGTAGAGCTTATTTTTTTAATAACCCCAAAGAGAGGAGATAGTCTCTCCTTGGCAAGTTTTAGTCGAAGTTTTTTTAGCGGCATTAGAATCTTGTGGCTTGCGGAGCATTTATGATATCAAAAAACTCTTTTCTAGTATTTGATTTTAGAAAAAGCCCTTTTAGGGATGATGTAGTAGTAGTCGAATGGGTTTTCTCTACACCTCTCATCTCCATACACATATGTCTCGCTTGCACGACTACACCTACGCCTTTAGGCGCTATAACATCATTTATAGCTTCAGCTATTTGTTCTGTGAGCTGTTCTTGTATTTGCAGTCTTCTTGCAAACATATCTACCATCCTGGGTATTTTTGAGAGTCCAACAACTTTGCCATCAGGTATGTAGGCAACATGAGCTCTGCCGATGATAGGCAAAAGGTGGTGTTCACACATAGAGTAAAATTCTATATCTTTTATTAGCACCATTTGACTATTGTCACTTTTGAAAAGCGCTTCATTTAAAACCTTTATAGGGTCTTGATGATATCCTTGAGTCATAAATTCAAAAGCTCTAAACACTCTATTTGGAGTTTTTATAAGACCTTCTCTGTTTACATCTTCGCCCAATAATTCCATCATTCTTTTTACTAAACTTTCAAATTCTTTTTCTTTTTGCATAAAATTATCCCAAATAAATTTTCACTATTGTATCCATTTTTTACTTTTTGAGAGTTAAAATACTCAGCAATAAATGGATTATAAAGCAAAAATTAGATATATTAAGAAAATTTTTATTTGAAAAGGGAATATATGCAGATTAATGCTAAGAAAATTAATGATGCAAATGCGGTAGTAGAAGCAAAAATATCTACAGCGTTGCTAAACAAAAAAGAAGATAAGATTGCTACAGTTGCAGCTAAAAGTATGAAAGTTGATGGTTTTAGAAAGGGTAAAGTTCCATTGCATGTTGTAAAAGCAAGACATGGCGAGCAATTAAGACAAGATGCCGAGCAAGAAGCATTGAAAGAATTATTTGATGCAGCTTTAATTGAGTTGGATGTTAAGCCGGAAATGATGGTAGGTGAACCAGTAATCTCGAAATTTGACAAGAATGATAATGGGATAGATGTAGAAATTAAAATCTCTTTCAAGCCAGTTGTTAACATAGAAGGCTACAAGGATTTGATACCAGATTATAAAACTCCAATAGTTTTAAAGAAAGATGTTGAAGCTAGATTGGAAGAGATGCTAAAAGCTGTTGCTCCTTTGGAAAAGATAGAAGAAGACAGAGGTCTTGAAAATGGTGATTTTGCTTTGATCGATTTTGAAGGATTTATTGATGGTACGCCATTTGAAGGCGGAAAAGCGGAAAATTATCAACTTGAAATCGGAAGCGATTCATTTATACCTGGTTTTGAAACAGGTTTGGTTGGATTAAAAATAGGTGAAGAAAAAGATATCGAAGTAAATTTTCCAAAAGATTACAATAGTAAGGATTTAGTCGGAAAAGCAGCAATATTTAAAGTAAAATTACATGAAATTCAAGCAAAAGATATAAACGCTACTCCAGACACAGAAGCTCTTAAAAAATTACTTCCCGGAGTTGAAGATCCAACAGTTGAAAAACTAGAAGAGCAAGTAAAAGAGCAGCTAAAAAATGAAAAATTAGCAAAACTTTTCAGCGAAGAGGTAAAACCAAAATTCGTAGAGGCTTTATTGGAAAAGATTGAGTTTGCTTTACCGGAAATTATAGTTGATCAAGAAATTGATTTACAAGTTAGAAATGTTTTTGGAAAGATGAGTGAAGATGAGATAAAAGAGTATTCAGAGCATCCTGAAAAAATCGAAGAAAAAAGAGCAGAATTTGCTGATGAAGCAAAAAACAGTGTCAAGCTTACTTTCTTGGTTGATGAACTGTCTCGCGACCAAGAGATAAAAGTAGATGACCAAGAAGTACTGCAAATGATCTATTTTGAAGCGATGCAACAAGGTCAAGACCCTAAGAAGTATTATGAATATTATGAAAAACAAGGTCTTCTTCCAGCTATAAAAATGTCAATAGTTGAGGATAGGCTTTTTACAAAACTTTTTACAAAAGATGAAAAAAAAGCTGAAGAAACCGAAGGAAAATAATGAGTTATGTTCCAGTAGTAGTTGAAAAAACAGGAAGAGGTGAGAGAAGTTATGATATATATTCCAGACTTCTAAAAGATAGAATAATAATGTTAAGTGGTGAGATAAATGATGCTGTAGCTTCTAGCATAGTTGCCCAACTACTGTTTTTAGAAGCAGAGGACCCTGAAAAAGATATATATTTATATATAAATTCTCCGGGTGGTGTCATCACTAGCGGATTTAGTATTTATGATACTATGAATTATATAAGACCTGATATTTGCACTATTTGTATAGGACAAGCAGCTTCTATGGGTGCTTTTTTACTTAGTTGCGGTGCTAAAGGTAAAAGATATGCGTTGCCAAATTCCAGGATAATGATACATCAGCCTTTAGGTGGTGCTCAAGGACAGGCAACTGATATAGAAATTCAGGCAAAAGAAATTTTGCGTTTAAAAAATATTTTAAATAAGATATTAGCTAAAAATTGTGATCAAAAAATACAAAAAATTACAAAAGATACTGAGCGGGATTTTTTTATGAGTGCAAGTGAATCGCAAGAATATGGCTTGATAGATAAAGTTTTAGAAAAAAGCTTTAAATAAAAAAGTAAGGGGAACAGGTATGGTTCGTTTAGACCAAGACAAGTTGAATGGAGATATAAAACCTTCGTCCACAAATATCCATAATGCTAAGGCAATAAGTGCCAAAAATGCAAATAGTGATGTGGAACCATTTTCTTTATTTGTACTAAAGTCCATGGTTGATGAAAATGTTCCCCCAACTCCAAATAATTTTCAAATTTATTTTGAAAAATTACTTGAAAATAAGCCAATCTCATTCAGAAAAAGAATCAATGGATATTTGGAAGCTGATGATGATGAAGCAAATGAAGACAGAGCTCGGATGGAAAGAGAGATAAAAGAGGGTTTTGTTCAAATTAAAGGCATGGTAAAAGTTGTTTCAACTGTCTATAAGAATTTAAATATTTTAAAACAAATTGTAAAAAAACGCTCATCTGAACTTAAGGTAAATTTTAGTCAGTTATCTGTTGAAAATACTCTATCAACTCTTAATGATGATATGGAAAAACTCACAGCTCTAACTGCTAAACAAATGGAAGCATTAAAGGCTTATTATGATAAAACTTTAGAGATTTTGAAAGATGTTGATGAAAAAGCTATATTTGATTTGAGATATGGCGTATATAATAAAAAACATTTTTTAAATTCACTTCAAAAAGAATTTGATGCTATCAGACAATATAATCACAAAAGTTCAATCGTTATGGTCAATATAAAAGATAAAGTGCTTGGCAAAGTTGTAACAGCAAAAGAGAGAGAAATGCTGACAAGAAATATAGCTAAACTTTTGATGAAAACCTCAAGAAGAAGCGATGTGGTGGCACATTATGGCGGGGGTATTTTTGCGATTTTAATGAAACATACTGACTTAGACAGTGCGCAAAAAGCTTGTGAAAGAATTGCTGAACTGATATATGGAACTAGCTTTTTTATCGATGAGATGGAGATAAAAATAGACATAGGATTGGGAATAATGCCGATAAATCCTGACTACAGCATAGAAGAATCAATCGCTGGAGCTTTGGATGTATTGCCAAAAACCGGAAAAGATACAGAGATCTATCTTGTGGGAAAATTTATAGGAGATGAGTAGTACTAAATGATTAGAGAAATTGTTGTTTATCCTGACAAAAGATTAAGAAAAGTTTCCAAAAAAGTTGAGAATTTTGATGCAAATCTTCATCAACTCCTAGATGACATGTATGAAACGATGATAGCAAAGGAAGGCATAGGATTAGCCGCTATCCAGATTGGAATTGACAAAAATGCATTGCTAATAAATCTAGCTGACGAAGAAGGAGTTCAACATAAAGAGGACTTGCTAGAAGTAATAAATCCGAACATTACACACCTTGAAGGAAAAGAGGTTTATCAAGAAGGTTGATTGAGTGTGCCTGGATATTATGATGATATTCAAAGAGCAAATAAAATCACAGTTGAATATTTTGATAGATTTGGAAATAAGATTATAAAAGAATTAGAGGGGCTTTTGGCGATTGCCATGCAGCACGAGATGGATCATTTAAAAGGACATCTCTTTATAGAAAAACTTTCATATTTAAAAAGAAAAAAATTCGAAAAAGAGTGGAAAAAGAAACTAAAAGCAGGCAAATAGTGAGTTCGGGCAAAAAGGTTAAGAAAGCATTTTGTGCCACACTTGACTTTAATGTTGCCAAAAAAATATTTGTCGAATCAACTTTTATTAGAGCACTCCCGGGTTTTTCTATAGTTGGCATGGCAAACCAAAGCATACAAGAATCACGAGATAGAATAAAATCAGCACTACTTGGAATCGGCTTTAAATTTCCTTCACAAAAGATAACTATAAATCTATCGCCAAGTGATATAAAAAAAGAGGGCGGTCATTTTGACCTGGTTATCGCTCTTTTGATAGCTTTCCAACAAACAACCTCTACATGTAGAGAGTTTTATATATTTGGAGAATTGGGCTTAGACGGTCAGGTAAAATCAACTTCTGCCATCTTTCCGATTCTTCTCTCGCTAGCTAGAAAATATAAAAATATAAGTATCATATTGCCACAAGATATAGTAGAAAAAGCTTCTCAAATCAAAGGCATCAAAATATTTGGCGTCTCAACCCTCGAAGAAGCTATAAGCTTTTTTAGGGAGAAAAAATACAATCTCCCATATGTCCAAAGAGAAACAAAAGAGTTTTTTGATAAAAAAATAGAGATAAATGGCACGGAATATTATTATGACTTAGATTTTCCGCTTGATTTCAAAGATGTAAAAGGACATAAGTTTTTAAAAAGAGTTTTGAGTATAAGTGCAGCTGGTATGCACAATATTTTACTTGAGGGAAGCCCTGGATGCGGGAAAAGTATGAGTATAAAAAGACTGAGATACATACTTCCGCCTGTGAATATTGATGAGGTTTTAGAATCGCAAGCATATAAGTCAATCAACCAAGAAGATGAAAATCTGAGTGCAAAAAGAGCTTTTCGTTCCCCTCATCACAGTAGCAGTAAGCCAAGTATCTTTGGCGGCGGAAGTTCAAGAGCGATGGCAGGAGAAGCAGCTTTGGCACACAACGGCATACTGTTTTTTGATGAACTGCCGCACTTTTCAAAGCAGATTTTAGAAAGTCTCAGGGAGCCGTTAGAAAATCATAAAGTATTGATTTCAAGGGTAAATTCAAAGATAGAGTATGATACAAAGTTTCTTTTTGCAGCAGCTCAAAATCCTTGTCCGTGTGGAAATTTATTTAGCAAAGTCAGAGAGTGCAGGTGCTCGGATTTGGATATTGCCAGATATAAAGCTAGGATTTCAGATCCTATTTTGGATAGAATTGATTTGTATGTTTTAGTGGATGAGGATTTTTCAAAAGAAGATACATCTAGCTCGGCTGAAATGTTTAAAGATGTGTTAAAAGCTTTTATCTTCCAGAAGCAAAGAGGCCAGAGTGAGTTAAATGCAAATTTAAGTGAGCAAGATATCCAAAAATATTGCCGGCTTGCCGAGTCAGCGAAAGAAATATTGGAAAAAGCTATAAGTAACTATGGATTAAACCAAAGAAGTGTTGGTAAGATTTTAAAAATTTCAAGAACGATAGCAGATATTGCACAGAGTAAAATGATAGAAAAAAACCATCTGCTTGAAGCGCTAAATTATAGGAAGAGATGATGAAAAAAGTTTATGAAGAAGTTGTGACTTTAGATAAAAGATGTTATGAAGAGTTTTTTCTTAGTGAAGACATACTAATGGAGCATGCAGCCGAGTGTTTAGCACAAACCGTGAGAAATCATGCAAACCCTAAAAGCAAGCTCTTCTTTCTTTGTGGTCCAGGCAACAATGGTGGAGATGGAATAGCCTGTGCCAGAATTTTACATAAAGAATATGATGTAATCATATATCTTCCTTATGGCGTGAAATCAAAAATGGCGAGATTGCAAAAAAAGAGATATGAGTTAGTAGGCGGTATTGTTGTAGAAGATGTGGATGATGCAGATATCTATATAGATGCGCTGTTTGGCTCAGGATTAACAAAAAAGTTAGATAAAAAAGCTTGTGAAATAATCAGTTGTATAAACAAAAAAGATGCAAGTAAAATATCTTGTGATATACCAAGCGGACTTGGAGTAAATTTTATCTCTGATGAAGTGTTTGAGGCTGATGTTAGTGTTAGTATGGGAGCTCTGAAATCGCCGCTATTTGAAGATTTTGCGAAAGATTTTGTTGGTAAAATAGAAGTTGCAAATCTTGGAGTTTCAAGAGAAGTGTATGAAACTTCAAGTGATCTATATCTATTGGAAAAAGGGGACATGAGCCTTCCGTTTAGGAAAAAATCAAATACAAATAAAAGCATATTTGGGCATACATGTATAGTCCAGGGAAGCAAGGAAGGAGCAGCTGTTTTGGCGGCTACTGCGGCTTTAAATTTTGGTTCAGGGTTAGTAACTGTTATTAATGATAAAAAGACAAATATACCCTCATATCTTATGAGTTCAGATAAAATTGCAAAAAATTGCACATCTGTTGTAGTTGGCATGGGACTTGGAGAAAGCGATTTTGACCTAGATTTGTTATTAAATGATAGTTTTAGTTTAGTTGTTGATGCAGATTTATTTTACAATTCATATTTAACTACACTGTTAAAAGAAAAAGAAAATATTATATTGACTCCTCATCCCAAGGAGTTTGCTTCTTTGTTAAAGATATGTAAAATCGCAGAAGTTAGTGTCGGAGAGATTCAATCTGAGAGGTTTAAATTTGTGAAGCTTTTTGCAAAAAAATTTCCAAAAGCTACACTTGTTTTAAAAGGAGCAAATAGTCTAATAACTTATGAAAATAAGATATACATAAGCACCTTTGGAACTTCAATTTTATCAAAAGGCGGAAGCGGAGATGTATTAGGCGGTATGATAGGTGCACTTTTGGCACAAGGGTATAAAACAAAGGATGCAGCGATAACAGCGGTATTAGCACACGCACTTGCCGCAAACAGTGTTACATGTAATGATTATGCATTGAATCCTGTGGATATATGTGAGGCGATAAAATGCTTGTAAAGAAGATTGCCGTACTTTTTAGCGGCAGTGGAACAAATTTAGAAAATATATTAAAAAAATTACACCTCAAAGAGTTTAATGGCTTTAAAATTGAGGTGGTAACTGCGATATGCAATAATCCTGATGCAGGGGGGATAATTCGCTCAAGAAATTTTGGAATAGAACCAATAATTATAAATCATAAAGATTTTCCGAGTAGAGAGGACTTCGACAAAGAATTAGTTGTAAGTATTAAAAAATGTAAGGCCGATTTGACAGTGCTCGCAGGATTTATGAGGTTTTTAACACCAGTTTTCATACAAAATATAAAAGCCATAAATCTTCACCCCTCTCTTTTGCCTCTTTTTAAAGGTGGGCATGCGATAGAAGAGAGTTTCAAATCAAGCATGAAAGTAGGAGGCATAACAGTTCATCATGTGAGTGAAGAACTTGATGGAGGGGCGATAATAGCACAAAGATGTTTTCAAAAAGACAGTAGCATGAATTTGGATGATTATGAAAAAAAGATACATCAGCTAGAATATGAGTTGTTTCCTAATGTCATTGTTGATGTATTATCGAAATAAATCCCCAAAACTATGAATTGTCCTTGACAAAAAAGCAAAATTTGTGTAGAATTTCACCCTTAAAATACCAGTTTCATATGATATTTTATTTTGTCGGGGCGTAGCGCAGTCTGGTTAGCGCACCTGGTTTGGGACCAGGGGGTCGAAGGTTCGAATCCTTTCGCCCCGACCATTTATAACATATAGCATCTGGTGAGTGTAGCTCAGTTGGTTAGAGCATCGGGTTGTGGTTCCGAGGGTCGTGGGTTCGATTCCCATCATTCACCCCATTGTTTTTACCGAGTTTTGCGCTCGTAGCTCAATTGGATAGAGCAACGGACTTCGGATCCGT
>JAJRPV010000031.1 GCA_024280575.1 Campylobacterales bacterium | reverse complement strand
TTTAGGAGCAAAGCCCCTAAAAAATTCCTCGCGACTGAAGCTTTTGCTGACGCAAAGAAAATACTATCTATGGTCCCCTTTTTTAGGAGCAAAGCCCCTAAAAAATTCCTCGCGACTGAAGCTTTTGCTGACGCAAAGAAAGAGAAAATTCCAATTTTAAAATGTTGCATATCTCTCTATCTCATCTATAATTTCATCTATTTGTGAGTATTTTGAAGTTATCAATTTTGAGGCACATTTAAGTATCTTATTCTCTATGCGTGCTCGTCTTTCTAAATCTTCTATATCTGCAATATCTGCTACTTTTGCAAGCCCCACTGTTCGCCTAAACATTTCACACGCCATAAAACCTACACTGTCATCAAAGATATCTTTGATATAATCATCTGTATAGCTCTCAAAATGCTCCATGCCTTTTGGATAATTCCACTGCAGTGATTTTAATTTCTTTTCATTTTCTAACATATTTGCTTTGAATTTTGAAGCAAACATATCCCAAGTATCCTTTATCATGCCTCGCACATAGTCCCTGTAACTATTTTCGTTTTTTTCAAGTGAAAAGTATGACATAACAAGGTTTGCAAGATATATCCCAACATCAAAACCGATAGGTCCGTAAAAAGCAAATTCAGGGTCTATTACATAAGTTTCATCTTTGTTTAACATGATGCTTCCCGTATGCAAATCCCCGTGCAAAAGTGCTTGAGCATTAGTCATAAATTTATATCTCATCTTTGCAACTGCTTTTTTGACTTCCAAACTCTCTCTAAACTTTTTTACCTCACGCATATCAAGTTTCGGACTGTACTCATTTGTCTTATTTTCTTCATAAGGATGTGTAAATATAAAATCCTCCGTTATTTTGCAAAGTTCTTTATTTATAAACTTTTTGACATTGTCTTTTTTTTGAGCACTACTGAGATAAAAATCCGTTGTATAAAAGAGAGTGTCAGCTAAAAATGTAGATATATGCTTACTTAAAAGCGGAAAAGTCTCTCTATTTATCATTTCCCCTCTTAAAATTTTGTGGGAATCAAGATTTTGCATAACAACTAGCGACATGTCTTTGGAGTCATAATAAATCTCCGGTACAAAAGATGGACATATCTCTTTTTCGATCCTCAGTGCTTCTATCTCAAAAGTCATCCTAATTCTGCTAAGAGGATATTCCTCTCCCACGCACCTTAAAAATGGTACTGCCTGCTTCAAAATGAAACTTTTTTTCGCACTTTTTATAATATAAACAAAATTTAAATTCCCATCACCAATTTCACTAACATCAAGCTTGTTGATAGTTTCATTATCTTCCAAAAGCAAAGATCTAATCTGTGGAGTCCCATCTATATACTCTTTGATTAAATCATTATTTAGCACTTTATACATATTCGTTGCCTTTTTTGTAAAAAGTTATATAGGTACATATTAAGTTATGTTCCTATATAACTCATCATATAACTCACAATATTAAATAAGAATTAAATCAACAAATATCAGAAAATTTTTGCTCTACATGTAACGAAATTACACAAAATATAGTTAAAAAATGCTATAATTGGATAAAATTTTAGAGGGACTTTACCCTTCTAGCAAGGAGAAGTAAAATGAAAGTTATTTGTCCACATTGTCAAGCTATAAACAATGTTCCAAAAAAAGATGATTATAAGAAAGCTAATTGCGGAAAATGTAAAAACTCGCTTTTGGAAGCTAAACCTATAGAGCTTACCAGCTCAAACATAGACAGAATTTTAGAAAATTCTGACATTCCAGTTATTGTTGATTTTTGGGCTCCGTGGTGCGGGCCTTGCAAGATGATGGCTCCCGTATTTGCGGATGTTGCTATGGGATTTCCCCTAAAAGCACTTTTTGCTAAAGTTAATACTGAAAATGAGCAATTTTTAGGAAGCAGATTTAAGATACGAAGTATCCCAACATTGGTTGTTTTTAAAAATGGAAAAGAAGTAGATAGAGTATCAGGCGCCATGGATCCTAAATCGTTGGAAAATTATGCTAGAAGGTTTATTTAAAAACCTTCTAACCTTCTAGCTACAAATCACGACTGACTTAACTTGCGTATAATCTTCTTCTATCGCAAATCTTGGTCCCTCTTTGCCTATACCACTTTGTTTAAACCCTCCATAAGGCTGTATGTCAAAACGAAGTGTCGGTATGTCATTTATCACGACTCCACCCGCATCAAGCTCATCTATAGCACTTGTTGCCATGCTTAAATCACTTGTAAATATTGAGTATTGCAATCCAAATTCTGAGTCATTCATCGATTTTTTTGCTTCTTCATAGCTCTCTTTTGCTATTAAAGAAACAATTGGGGCAAAAACTTCTTGACAAACTATATTCATATCTTCCTTAACATCAACCATAATTGTTGGCTCCAATATTAAACCTCTATTATTTCCGCCTTCTAAAACTTTTGCACCTTCCCTTTTTGCATTTGCTATCCAAATTTTTGCTTTGTCAATCGCATCTTCATCAATCATAGGACCTATAAAAGTCTTGTCATCGTAAGGATTTCCGACTACTAATTTTTTAGTCTCTAGAGCTAGAAGCTCGGCAAATTCATCATAAACCTCTACATGTACATATATTCTCTGAAGTGAGATACATACCTGCCCGGAATTTACAAAAGCTCCGACTGCACATTTTTTGGCTGCTTCTTTTAAATTTGCTGATTTATCTATAAAAGTTGCTGCATTACCCCCTAGCTCAAGTGCCACTTTTTTTATACCTACTTTTTTAATGATAATTTTTCCCACCGGAACACTTCCTGTAAAGCTGATAACTCTAGGGATTTCACTTGCTACTAAGGCATCGTTTACTCCTTCACCACTATATACTACACTAAGAGCATCATGGATGGAATATGGGCTTTGAATAAAAAGTTTTGCAAGAGCGTATGCACAAAACGGAGCGGCGGAGCTTGGTTTTAAAACTACTGCATTTCCACTTACTAATGCCGGGGCAATTTTATGAGCTACAAGATTTAAAGGAAAATTAAATGGTGTGATTGCAAGTGCGACACCGACCGGTACTCTTTTGAAAAAAGCCAAAGTTTTTTTACCACTTGGCATAGCTGTCGTATCAAAACTCTCTCCGCCTATATTTATCATTGTGTGGGCTGAGAGTCTTATGGTTTCTATACACCTGTTTACTTCTCCTCTTGCAAAAATCATCGGTTTTCCAACTTCATCGCAAATTATTTTTGCAAACTTCTCTTTATTAGACTCTAGCTTATTTGCAACATCTTCGAGCCATGAAATCCTTTGATGTAGCGGTGATTTTTTGGTCTCAACCGAAGCAGTTTTAGCTTTTAAGAGTGCTAGCCTTGCATCTCCCTCTGAGCAAATTGGATAACTAGACACTACATTTGAATTAAATGGATTTTTTACCTCTATTATATTTTGCGTACTCTTCTCTTCGCTACCTAAAAACATCTTGGCTTTTGTCATAATTTACTCCTCATATAATGATTTAATCTAAACTTGGGTATTATTATATCTATTTTAATATTATAGGTAGAAAAAACATGGAAAAATCAAAATTTATTTGGATGGATGGCAAGTTGACTCCTTGGGATGAGGCAAATGTGCATATTTTAACCCATACTCTCCATTATGGCAACGGGGTATTTGAAGGAACAAGGGCATATATGACAGATAAGGGACTTGCAATTTATAGGTTAAGAGACCATACTAAAAGACTTTTAAATTCTGCAAAAATAACTAGAATTACACCCTCTTATACACTTGAAGAACTGGAGGAAGCTCAGCTTGAACTACTTAGAGTAAATGACTTTAAATCAAATGTCTATTTAAGACCGCTTATATATTTAGGTTATGGCATCATGGGGTTACATCATGTAAATGCACCCGTAAAAACCGCTATTGCTGCTTGGGAATGGGGAAGTTATCTGGGTGATGAAGGATTGGAAAACGGTATAAGAGTTAAAATTTCATCTTTTACTAGAAATCCCGTTAGTTCAACCATGGGGAAAGCAAAAGCCGCTGCAAACTATTTAAACTCACAATTAGCAAAATATGAAGCGATGGATGCCGGATACGAAGAGGCTCTTTTACTTGATGAAGACGGTTTTGTAGCTGAAGGTAGTGGAGAGTGTTTTTTTATCGTAAGAGATGGTGTCCTTATAACTCCTCCAAACGATACTTCACTGGAAAGCATAACTTAAAATAGCGTACTTATGCTAGCTCATGATGCGGGTATCCCGATTGAGCGAAGAAGAATAACACGAGATGAGGTATATATTTCTGATGAAGCATTTTTTACCGGAACTGCTGCTGAAGTAACGCCTATTAGAGATGTAGATAATTACATAATAGGAGACGGAAAAAGGGGGAAAATTACAAAACAACTTCAGAGTGCATACTTTGATGTTGTATATGGAAGAAACGAGAAATATAAGAACTTATTAACTTTCATTTAGAGAGTTACAGTACAATGCAGTGAAATTTAAAAGGAAAAAAAATGCCAGTTGATTTAAATGATTATTTTAAGAAAAAAAGCGGAAGTAGCGGAGGTGGAAATGGAAATGGTGGAAATAACCGTCCAACTCCAAATCTAGAGCCCCCTGATTTTATGAAAAACCTAGGGAAAAAAGCAGGTTTTTTATATGTACTAATTGCCATAATAGTAGTTTTAGTTATTGCAAAACCATTTGTAGTTATAAACTCGGGTGAAATGGGTATAAAGGCAACTGCAGGTAAGTTTGATCCAACTCCTATGAATCCAGGTTTTCACCTTTTCTTACCTTTCATCCAAACTATATTTATCGTTGATACAAAAGTAAGAGTTATGAACTATACTTCTAAAGCTGATCAGGAAACTACACAAAGAGGTTCGGGAATTAAAAATAAAAATGCTATATCTGTTCTTGATTCAAGAGGCCTTCCTGTTTCTATTGACCTTACGGTTCAATACAAACTAGAACCTTCAACTGCACCTCAAACAATAGCAACATGGGGGTTGGCTTGGGAAGATAAAATCATAAACCCTGTGGTTAGAGATGTTACAAGAAATGTTGTAGGACAATATCCTGCTGAGGAATTACCAGTTCAAAGAAATGCAATAGCTGCTAAAATTGATCAGCAAATTAGAAAAAATATAAATGCACAGCCTGGACAACCTGTAAAACTTTTAACCGTTCAGCTTAGAAATATTATTTTACCACAAAAGATAAAAGATCAAATTTTGATAGTTCAAATAGCAAAACAACAAGTTGAAAAAACAAAATATCAAGTTGAACAGGCAAACCAAGAAGCTCAGAAAAAAGCTGCCCTCGCCACGGGTGACGCAAATGCTAGAAAAATCAAAGCAAAAGGTCAAGCAAGCGCTGTTAGAATTGAAGCAGATGCAAATGCTTATGCAAATATAGAGATAGCCAAAAGTATCACGGCAAATTTACTAAAACTTCGACAGATAGAAGTACAGGGGCAATTTAATGATGCGCTAAAAGTTAACAAAGATGCAAAAATATTCTTGACACCTGGTGGTGCAGTACCAAACATTTGGGTCGATACTAAAGATACCAAAAAAACAGTAAGTGCCAATAAATAGGAACCTTAGTGAATCAAAAACTTATAGATAATATAAATTGGGACAAGAATCCACTCATTCCCGTCATCGCACAAAATGATGACGGGAAGGTTTTGATGTTGGCTTATACAAACAAAGAAGCTTTTGAATTAACGCTAAAAACAAAATTTGCTCACTACTATTCTAGAAGCAGAAAAAAGCTCTGGAAAAAAGGTGAACAAAGTGGTCACACGCAAGAAGTAAAAGAGATTTACCTTGATTGTGATAGCGATACTATTTTGTTAAAAGTCAAACAAAACGGTATAGCCTGCCACACAGGAAGAATGTCTTGTTTTTTTAATAGAGTTGATGTGGAAGAAAAATTACCGGCTGTTGAAAAAAATATAGAAGCTTACAGCATAAGCGACACTCTTTACCATGTTATTCAGGAAAGAAAAAATGCTGATCCTAAAAAATCCTATGTGGCATCACTTCTAAAAAAAGGTGAAAATTCAATCCTGAAAAAAGTCGTTGAAGAAGCAGGTGAATTTTGTTTTGCAGTAAAAGACAGTGACGAAAAAGAGATTGTTTATGAGGCGGCAGACTTGGTATTTCACACACTTGTTGCACTTGGATATAAAGATATAAACCCTGATCTTGTCAAACAAGAACTTCAAAAAAGATTTGGACTTAGTGGTATAGAGGAGAAAAATAGTAGAAAAAAATGAATGAGTTAAAATTTTCAATTTTCAATTATTTAAATCATTTTGGGCCATATGATTATATAGCTTATATATGGTTAATTTTAACTTTTTTCATATTTTTAATCCTGTCAATCATTCTTATAAGAAAATCTTTAAAGTTATCCATATTTATAATGCTACTTTCTTTTATTTTGCTATTTATTGGTCCTTTTGCATTAAAATATTTTCTTGATAAAACAGTAAGGCCTGTTGAAATAAACAAAGTAAGATTTCAAAAACTTCATTTTTCCAAAACTTTAATCGTTGATTCGCAAATAAAAAATATTTCTAAAAAAACTTATAGTCAATGCCAAATTAGCACTAAAGTATATAAGCAAGAAAAAACACAAATAAAAACTTTTATCAGTAAATTAAAGCCAATCGCACAAAGGACGATTTTAAGTAAAATAGAGCTAAAATCAGGAGATTCAATGAAAAATAGAATAGTATTTTATAATTTTGCTTACAATCATGATATAAATGTTTCAATTATGGCAGAGTGTTACTAATGATTTCATATTTTACAATAGTACATAAAATTACTCTAGTTATATTTTTTGTTATATTTATTATTTTGTTAATTTTATCATTTAAAGAGACTAGAAAAAAAGTATTGGTTGCTATGATATTTTCTAATTTTTTAGTCATATCTGTGCTATCAGTTTTTTCTATGTTTGTTCTTGATAAATATACAAAAAAGGCAAGGCTAGAAAATGTCTCTCAATCTAGAATTCTTCTTAATGAATCCTTGGTTTTATATGGAAGAGTAAGAAATATAGGCAATTTTGGAATTTCAAAATGCTTTCTACATGTAAAGCTTGTAAATGATGCTATAAACTCAAAAAACCTAAATGGTTCAACTCTATATAAACCGACTTCGGGGCTTAGTTTTTTAACAAACAAAATAGGTAACGAAGAGAAAAAATCTACAGTGGAAAAAGATTTTTTAATCGCAAGAAACCTCAAAGTAAGAGAGCTAAGAAATTTTAGTGCATCTATGAGATATCCATCCTATTTCAAAAAGCCAAGATTAATATATAAATTACATTGCAGATAGGATTTACAGCATTACTCTATAAAATAATTGCCATCAAAACTAACAAGAGAGTATTCTCTTTCTTCACCTATGCTTTTTTTCAGAGCCTCTACACTTAGAAAATTAATAGAGTCTGCCCCTATATAAGATTTAATTTCTTCTTCGCTCATATTTGCACTTATAAGCTCCTCACTACTTGGAGTATCTATGCCATATTTGCAAGGGTATTTAATTGCAGGCGATGCTATACGCATATGGACTTCTTTTGCACCTGCTTCTTTTAGCATCCGTATGATTCTTTTTGATGTTGTTCCTCTTACTATGCTATCGTCTATTACTATAATCTTTTTATCTTTTAAGGTGTAGCTTATTGGGGATAGTTTTAATTTTACTTTCATATCTCTTCTAGCTTGAGTTGGTTCTATAAAAGTTCTTCCAACATAATGGTTTCTAACTATTGCCAATTCAAGTGGAATCCCACTCTCTTGGGCATAGCCTAGGGCTGCGCTAACCCCACTATCTGGCACAGGAATAACCAAATCAGCATCTACGCTATGTTCATTTGCTAATGCTCTTCCCATCTCTTTTCTTGCTTCATATACACTTTTACCCTCAATTACACTATCTGGTCTTGCAAAATATATATACTCAAAAGCACAAATTTTTGGCTTTGGCTCAAAAAGTTGAATGCTCTCATATTTCTCTTTTGCTTTATCGAAAATAATCATCTCCCCTGGTCTTACATCTCTAATAAATTTAGCTCCAACCAAATCAAATGCACAAGTTTCACTTGATACTATATATCCGCCATCATCTAACTTTCCTAGGGCAAATGGCCTGACTCCATATCTGTCTCTTATAGCAAATATTTTATTCCGTCCCTGAATAATAAGGCAATAAGCACCTTTTATAACATTTAATGCTTCTATAATTCTATCTTTAAGATGTTCTTTGTGACTTCTAGCTATGAGATGTATGATATTTTCAGTATCCATATCAGATTGAAAAATAGCACCCTCATCAATGAGCATATCCTTTACTTCTTTACCATTTATAAGATTTCCATTGTGTACTACGGAAATTTCTCCTAACTTATAATTAGCATAAATTGGTTGCGCATCTATAATAGATTTACTTCCGGCAGTGGAGTATCTATTGTGACCAATAGCCATATCTCCTACAAGAAATTTTAATGCAACTTCATCAAAAACTTCAGTAACTAAACCTTTTTTCTTTACTTTTCTTATTTTTTTACCATCACTAGAGCTTATACCTGTAGCTTCCTGTCCACGATGTTGCATCGCAAACAAAGAGTAATAGGTAACTCTTGCGGCATCAGCAGAACCAAATACACCAACTATTGCACACATTATTTTTCCTTAAATTCCTAGACAGTCGTTAATACTATATAAACCATTTTTCTGATTTACTAGCCACTTAGCTGCACGCAAAGCACCTTTTGCAAATGTATCTCTACTTGTTGCTGTATGATTTAACTCTATAAACTCCCCGTCATTATAAAATCCTACAGTATGTCTCCCAACTATATCTCCACCGCGAAGTGCCATTATTGCGATTTCATCTTTGCTTCTTTCTCCAATCAAACCATTTCTACCGCTAACTCTCACATTTTCAAGATTTAAACCCCTTGCAGTTGCAGCATTCTCGCCTAATGTTATAGCTGTTCCACTAGGCGCATCTTTTTTATATCTGTGGTGTTGCTCAACTATCTCTATATCAAAATCTTTCAAAGCTGATGAAGCCAAAGATACAAGTTTATTTAAAACAGCAACTCCTAGAGACATATTTGTTGAGTATAAAATAGGCATTAGCCCAGAGGCTTCATCTAATAAATTTCTCTGATGTGCGCTAAGTCCTGTTGTGCCTATCACTAATGGTGTCGGGTTTTCTAGTGCAGCTTCCAAAAGTGTTTCTGTAGCAAAAGCAATTGTAAAATCTATAACAATATCACTATTTTTAAATAATTCTTCATAAGATTCAGTAACAAGAGAATCCTTTGGAATCGGAAAACTAAACTCTTCTATGGCATAAAGGGCATATGGCCTAATCTCTGTGTCATTTTTCATATTTTCAATCAACAAATGTCCGACTCTTCCTGTTGAGCCGTGGATTCCAATTTTCATTTTATTATCCTTAATCATTTACATATTCCAAAGCTTGAATACCGGCAGTTGCTCCATCTCCCGCAGCGCATACCACTTGTTTTGAAGCATCTATTCTTAAATCTCCTGCAGCAAACAAGCCTTTTACTGAAGTATGCATTTTTAAATTTACTATTACATTGCCATTTTCGTTTAAATCACATATTGGCTTTCCGTCTTCTTGCACAAGAATTGCATTGTTTACATTCATGCCTACAAAAATAAAGATACCAGATACTCTTAAATCTCTCTTATTTCCATGTTTATCGGAAACATACACACCATTTACTCCGCTATCATCTCCGACTATCTCATCTACTACAGAGTTTAGTACAAGCTCTATTTTTTGATTCTTTTTTATTTTTTCAACAGTAATCGGACTTGCACGAAATTCATCTCTTCTATGTATTAGATAAACTTTTGAACAGATATTTGCTAAATACAAAGCTTCTTCAAGAGCTGTATCTCCTCCACCCAAAACTGCTACCTCTTGGTTTTTATAGAAGAAACCATCGCAAGTTGCACAGGTACTGACGCCTCTTCCGAAGAAAAGACTTTCGCCTTTTACTCCTGATCTTCTAGGAGTGCTTCCTGTGTAAACAATAACACTCCGAGCATCCACTACTTCACCACCTAGAAGTAAAATCTTAAAAATACCATTCTCGTCTTTTGACACACGATCTACTTCATCCATTCTGTGGTTCATGCCAAATCTCATAGCTTGTTCTGGCCATTTTTCCATCAAATCCATACCAGTCATAACTTCAGTAATTCCAGGATAATTTTCTATCTCACTACTGCTTGTAATCTGACCTCCGGGCATCCCTTTTTCAAACATCACAACTTCTTTTAATCCGCCTCTTGTAGCATACAATCCGGCAGTAAGTCCGGCCGGACCACCACCAATAATCGCTAAATCTAACATTTTATTTCTCCTTTTAAAGAGGCAAAGCCTCTTTAAAATTCCTCTCACTAAAGCTACGCCATTGGCGAGAAGAACTTTTTATTTTTATTTTTATTTACTAAAGCTACGGCTGTCACCGAGAAAACTAAATTTCTACTTTATCACTTCTATCATGCTATCTTGTTTATAAAGCAACTTCTTAAACTTTTTTATTCTAAAGGCACTTGGCACTTCATATATATTAAATCTTTGTATTAGCTTTAAAAGTGTGTTCATTCCGGAAGTAATATATATAATACTATTTGTCTTGCCTCTTTTTTTTTGATATAAATCTACTGCTATTATAGGATTTCTTTTATTAACTTTTTTTAAAATTTTATCAATATTTTGCATGTTTGAACTATATATCACAACAGTATATTTATCAGAATTTGGAACAAATATATCACTCTTCTGATAATAAATCCATCTGCTAAAATCTATAAATTTATATTCAGAAAAACGATAATTAAAGTATGCAAAAGCACCAGCAATCATTAAAGCACCAAAAAAGGAAGCGAAGAGGTAATTAAGGGAGAAGAGTTTTCTCCCCCTTTTCATATTAATTTCCCCTTTGGTAGGAGCAAAGCAAGCAAATGCGGTCGCGTCAGCGATGCTTCCTTGAAAGCTCCTACCAAATTCCTCGCGACTAAAGCTACGCCTTTGGCGAGAATAAATTTCATATTATTATATGAGAGATGATATTTTTATATGTTTTCAAAAATCATATTCCTAAAGATATGATTCAATCTTATCAGTTAAGATTTGTTTTGAAGATGCACCAATCATTTGGTCAACTAATTCGCCATTTTTGAAAAATAAGATTGTTGGTATTGATCTAACACCATATTTTACTGCTATATCTTGCTCTTCATCTGTATTTACTTTACAAATTTTTGCTTTGCCGTCAAAGTCTTCAGCCAACTCTTCTATAACTGGAGCTATCATTCTGCAAGGTCCGCACCATGGAGCCCAAAAATCAACTAAAGTTACACCTTCACTTACTGTGCTATCAAAATTTGATGCATTTAATTCTATGTATTTTCCCATTATTTTCTCCTGTATCTTTTATTAAAGGCTGTATTATACAAATACTATCTTTAAAGTTTCCATAGATAAGATATTTAGTTGCGTCAATAACTAATATTATCGATAATTTCTATGCCTTTTGGCGTTACTAAAGCAGCGCATATTTGGTACTCATCATCACTATTGTTCATCATAAAAAAATAATCAATAGTTTTTATTATTTTTCCTATTTTGGCTGGCGTAATTCTACAAATAGGATCATATTTTTTAGAAAATTTAACTTCAAAAAAACTAAAAACTCCAGCTTTTTTTGCTATTATATCTATTTCTCCAAACTTCGAATGGAAGTTTCTTTTTATAATTTTATAACCATTTTTAAGCAGATATTTTTCTACCTTGTCTTCTGCTTTAAAGCCTATTTTCTGACTCAATTTTACTCTTCTATCCTAATCATCGCTGGATTTTGCTTTATAAAATCACACTCTTTTATCTTTGCAATGGCATTTTGAATATCTTTTTCAAAACATTGATGAGTTGAAAAAAGAAGTGTGGCAAATTTTTTATCGATACTTTGTTTTTGTAAAAAACTATTTATTGAAATATTTTCATCTCCCAATATATTTGAAATTTTTGATAATACTCCAATCCTATCTTCCACTTCCAATCTAATATAATATTTTGTAAAAATTTCATCTCTATTCTTTAGTTTCAAAACATCATTTTCTAGGATTTTTTTGAAACCCAGCATCGGTGAATTATTTCCATTTCTTACAATATCAATAAGATCCGCTACAACTGAACTTGCTGTTGCATCTCCACCTGCTCCGGGGCCATAATACATAGTTTCCCCGACACAATCCCCAACAACACTCACGCCATTCATCACTCCATCCACTTTTGCCAACATCTCTTTTTTGTTTATTAATGCCGGGTGAACTCTCAATTCGACACTATCACCACTTTTTTTGGCAATAGTCAATAACTTAATATTGTAACCAAACTCATTTGCAAAAAATACATCTTCGCTGTTTATTTTTTCTATTCCCTCTATGAGAATATCTTCTGGTTTTGCATCAATTCCATAAGCAATACTTGCCAAAATTAAAAGTTTATGAGCTGCATCAAATCCACCAATATCAAACGAAGGATCTGCTTCAGCATAACCCAACTTTTGAGCCTCATCTAAAATAGCATCAAACTCTACACCATCACTCATCATTTTGGTAAGCATATAATTACAAGTTCCGTTCATAATTCCCTTGATTGATTCGATATGATTTGCACTCAAGCCTTCTCTTAATGCTTTTATGATAGGAATTCCCCCTGCAACACTCGCCTCAAAACCTATGGCATGTTTGTTTGCACTCTTTTGCAACTCGTATCTATGATATGCCAGCATCGCTTTGTTTGCCGTGACTACAGCTTTTCCTTTTAGCAGGGCTTTTTTTACAACTCTAAAAGCATCATCAACTCCACCCATTAATTCCACCACTATATCAATAGTATTATCATTTAAAATATCATCAACATTAGAGCTTAAAGGGATATTTAAACCTCTGTCTTTATCTAAATTTTGCACAACTCCAAGAACAGGCATTATTTCTTTACCAGCCCTCGCTGTTATTATATCTTTGTTTTTTTGTAAAATTTTTACAACACTACTTCCTACTGTTCCAACACCTATAATTCCAACTTTTATCATTTTTCTAAACTCTTTAAATATTTTTTTACATTTCTTGCTGCTTGTCTGATTCTGTTTTCATTTTCTATTAGAGCAATTCTTACATAATCATCTCCGTGCTCACCAAAACCAACTCCCGGGCTTACTGCAATTTTTGCTTCCCTTAGAAGTTGTTTTGAAAATTCCATACTTCCCAAATGTGCTGCAACTTCAGGAATTTTTGCCCAAATAAACATAGTTGACTTCGGTTTTCCCATACTCCAACCTGCATTTTGAAAACTTTCAACCAAAACATCTCTTCTTTTTTTATAATTTTCTATTATCTCACCCACACATTCTTGTGGACCATCAAGTGCTATTGTTGATGCAACTTGGATTGGAGTAAACATACCATAATCAAACCAGGATTTGATCTTTTGCAAAGCTCCTACTAGTTTTGGATTTCCAACTATAAAACCAACTCTCCAGCCCGCCATATTATAACTTTTAGAAAGAGTTGAGCTCTCAACTGCAACATCTTTGGCACCCTCCACTTCAAATATAGAAGGAGTTTTATATCCATCATAAGTTATATCAGCATAAGCTATGTCACTTATGATATAAAATCTTTCTTTTTTTGCATATGCCACCAACTTTTCATAAAATGATTTATTTACTGTTACCGTTGTTGGATTGTGTGGAAAATTAACTACTACGAATTTTGGTTTCGGAACAGAATCTCTGAAAGCTTTTTTTAATCTAAAAAAGAATTTATCCTCATCTAGTTCAAACTCATCATTAAAATCCAAGCCCATTTTAACTATATTTCCACCTGCTATCAAAAAAGCATGTGAATGTATTGGATATGCGGGATCTGGCACGACTGCCACATCTCCAGGATTTGTTATGGCCTGCACTAAGTGAACATAGCCCTCTTTGCTACCAAGTGTTGCCACTGCCTCACTATTTGGATCCAAATCTACGCCATATCTTCTTTTATACCAATTACAAACTGCCAATCTTAATTTGTATATTCCCTTACTAACGCTGTATCCGTGAGTTTTATCTTTATTTACCGACTCTATCAATTTATCAATTATATGCTGGGGTGTTCTGCCATCAGGGTTGCCCATAGAAAAATCTATAATATCCTCGCCTGCTCTTCTAGCATTTAATTTTATCTCATTTATCTCTGCAAATACATAATTTGGCAATCTCTCAATCGTATTAAATCTAATCTCATCGAACATTTTTATCCCCTTTAATAGGAGCAAAGCTCCTCTTAAATTCCTCGTGACTAAAGCTTTGGCTATCGCCAAGAATTTATCTTGATTTGGAGCAAAGCTCCTCTTAAATTCCTCGTGACTAAAGCTTTGGCTATCGCCAAGAATTTACTATTTTATATCATCTTGATTTGAACTCTTTAAGTATATTGATAATCCATGTTTTATATTGTCTAGTGTGTACATATCTCCGATTCTTATATAAGTGCAATTTGGTGGAATTTCTAGCTTTACGCTGTATTTTCTTTCGTTTATTTTTGTTTGAGATATTACATGTAGAGCATCATCTAAAAATACAATAAATGGATACCAATGGTCACTAAAGCTGGTTTTAATTTTGATACTTGTTGCCGAATTTGTATATATAAGATAAGGCTCAATCGGCTTAAGAAGCTTAACGGTTCTATCTAAATCAATATTTTTTGCATTTAATTTCGCATTATCAGAATTTATCTGATATACCCATAAGTTTTCATCTTCTTTCTTAATATCTTCAATCTCGCAGCCTCTTTTTTGTAATTCTTCAGAAAATAAAACAGGATTTATCAAATGCTTTGTTTTTAGATTTATAATCCAGATAAATTTATCATTATTTTTAGTGGCTCTAGTTGTTAAAAAATAATTATATCCTATAGTTTCCAGGGACTCTTTGATAACTTTCATAAAAATCAATGGATTTTTTCGTGTTATAAATTTAACTTTTAAAGATATGGGGGTTTTATAAAAAAGCTCCAACAAACCATTATCTTCTAAAACTTTTAAAACTTTTAAACTATCAATACTGCCATCACTTTTTTTATAAAAACTATTACTATTTCTAAAAAGAACATTTATTAAATTTTCTTGTTTCGAATAATTATTTTGCGAAATAAAATTTTCTATCTTATCTTGCAAATTTGCAAATAGACTCACATGTAATACAAAAATTGCTATAAAGACCCTTACCAAAGTGATCCTTTATTTAACTCTTTATATTGTTTATTGGAAATAACAGATATATTGCCATCTTTGATAAGCAACTTCATAGGATTTTGGGATTTAAATTTTTTCACAACACCATTAAACTCCATATTAAAATATCCATGTCCCGTTGTGATAAGTTGGTCTCTTGATGTATCTAGCTTAAGCTTTTCTTTACCTAAAAATGATTTTCTCTTATTGTTATCGAGATAGATGATGCCTACCCATAATTTGCTATTAGGATATATAAAAGCAGTAGTTTTTTTAGAGATAGTGGTTTTTGTTATGTTTTTATCTTTAGTTGAAATTTTATTTTCTTCTTTGGGCAAAACTATATTATTTACATTTTTTGTACTATTACTCTCTATTTTGCTTTTAACAATACTCTGATTTTCTTCAGCAATACTTTGGTTTTCTTCTGCAATAGCAATACCTGATGTTGTATTTTCTTCGGCTAGTGATATATTATTTTCTGCCAAAGCCTCTTTTGCCTTATTTACTACCGGTGTATTTTCATAAGTGTAATTCGTATCATTTTTGATTAATGGGTTCTCAAAAAAATCTAATTTTTTATTCAAAAACATATATGCACCATATAGTATAGCGGCAAGAATAACTAGAAAAATAATATATAGCATAGGTTTTGAATATTTCTTTGGCTCATCTGCTACAAAAATCTTTGGAGTCAAGTTATAATCTCTATTGTCTCTCCAATATTTCTCAGCTTCTTCTAACCAATCATTAAAATTTAAATCGTACTCTCTTGATATTATTTTGATAAATCCTACCGCATTTGATCTATTAAGTTTATCAAACTCTGAATTTACTATATACTCCAAGTGTCGCTTATCTATATGAGTTTTTTCTGAAATCTCTTTTAGCCCTATCTCTTCAAGTTTCTTGATATCATCCATTAAAAATCCTATCACAAAGTACTGCCGTGGCGGCACTTACATTTAAAGAGTCAAATTCTCTCGCCATTTTGATGGAAACTATTTCATCTAGTTTTTGTTTTATCTTATTTGGTATTCCATCGCTTTCACTTCCCATCATCAATGCGATTTTTGAGTGAAATTTTATATCTTTTATATTTTTGCCATTCATATCGGCACCATAAAGCATAAACTCTATTTGCTTTAACTCATTTATTAAGTCAAATGTATTTGGTTCAATAGCAATAGGCATATCAAAAACCGCACCGCTGCTTGTCCTGATGATTGCCTCTAAATTTATACTTTTAATTCCACTGATAATAATTGCATCTACTCCAAAAGCATAAGCACTTCTGACTATCGCTCCGATATTCCCAACATCTGTAATTCCTTGGAGTATCAATAAGAAATTAGAATTCTTGACACTAGCAAACTCTACAAAATCTAAATCAGAAATCTCTGCGATAAATCCTTGGTGATTACCACCTCGACTGAGAGCTTGTGCTTTTTTGTTGTCCACTAAAGTCACATCGTCACAAATGCGTTTTATTTTATTAAAAAGTTTTTGTTCGCACTTTTTAGATAATTGTACTTTTATTAACTTTTGTGGATATTTCTCTAAAATATATAAAAATAATTGTTTTCCGTAAATAATCATCATTTATTATAGCTAAAATATCTTTAATATATAGTTTTACAAAGAATTTCATAACAATTTTTGACACTGTCTCCAGTGAGCTTTGAGAGTAATTTTGCTTTTTGTTTTGGTTGAATATCCAGATTTTTTATATCTTGCTCACTAATTGGAACGCCTGCATCTTTTTCTTTTGGCTCTAATACCAATGCCCACTCGCCTTTTGTATTGATAGAATTTAGAAAATTTAGAAAATCTTCAGCTTTTGAATAAAACTTTTTCTCAAATTTTTTTGTAGCTTCTTTTATCGCAAAAAGTTTTCTTGTCGGACAAATTACTGCCAACTCTGAAGCTAATTTTGCGATTCTATGAGGAGCCTCATAAATCACCACAGGATCTGTTAAGTTTATCACCTCATTTAGTGCATTTTTTCTATCAGTCCCATGATGTGGCAAAAATCCATAAAAAATAAATTTACTTGATTCCATCCCACTTGACGAATATGTCAAAAGAGCCGCATTTGCTCCCGGAAGCACTTCGTAGGCTATATCATTTTCTTGACAATATTTAACTAAACTAGCCCCTGGATCACTAATACACGGCATTCCTGCATCACTCATAAAAGCTACTTTTTTTTCAAAAATATCTTTTTGCAGTAATGATAAAACTTTTTTATCATTATGAGACTGGAAAGAGATAAATTGTTCTATGTTAAATTTCAGTTGATTTTTAATAGAGAGTAAATTAAGAAGTTTTTTTGTAACTCTTGTATCTTCGCAGAAAAGTATTTGCATCTCAGTTAAAAGCTTTAAACTTCTAACCGAGATATCATCTATATTTCCTATCGGAGTAGGAATTAAATAAACCAAATTTTTGGCACCACAGTTTTAAAAATTTACTTCATATTGTATTTTTTCTTAAACTTTTCAACTCTACCTGCAGCATCTACAATTTTTTCACTTCCTGTGAAAAACGGGTGACATTCGTTACAAATATCTATTTTCATTTCTGGTTTATTTGACATTGTTTCAAATTTATTTCCACAAGCGCAAGTAACAGTACATGGTACATATTCTGGATGAATATTTTTTTTCATTTTATTTTCCTTAGAATTTTGAATTATAATCCCCTAGTAATAAGTAATATTTAACTAAGCGGCAAACCTTTTGAGCCTACCGCTATATAGGGGGAGGGGAATTGTAATTATAACACAATACTCTTAAGAATTCAAGATGCTCATGTATAAAACTGCCGTTTCGCTTCTTAATATCATTGGATTTTCTAATCCTATGATATTTTTTTCATCCATCAACTTCCGTTCTTCCCTAGAAAAACCACCTTCGCATCCAACTAGAAAAGCTCTACATGTAGCGCTTTTTTTTATCCGATTTTTACTAAAATCTAGAATTTTACTACTTGGATAAAGGGATAAAAAATCTTTTAAACTGTTTAAAATTTCTATCTTCATGAGAGAACTTCTTCCACATTGTTCACTTGAATTTATTAAAATCCTGTTGATTCTTTTTATATCAATTTTAAAATTTCTTTGTGAAAATTCACAATAAACAAAGCTTATCTTTGAAACTCCTAACTCATTTAAAAAAGGAAGTGTTTTTTCTATTGTTTTTGGATCAACAATACACCAACCAACATGAAGAGGTTTTTTAGCTTCTATTTTTAAAAGCTTACTATCTACTAACTCTAAATTTGCTTCTTTTTTATTTATGCCCATTATGCGATAAGTATAAAAATTATCATCAATTAGATTTCTAAAAGATAATACTTCGCCGATCCTAACTCTTCTAACTTTAAATACATGTAAAAACTCTCTGACATCTAAATTTAATAAAACATCTCCGGCTTGTTTGCAATATATAAATTGCATTTATTTTACCATATACACTAAAGCCATCGTAGCTATTATTAAAAATGTATCAATCAAGTGTTTTCTTTTTGAAAACCTTACAAATCTTCCCATTCTTCGCGTATCTCCACGCCTAAGAGATTTTAGTTTTTTATATCTTCTTATAGTCATAAAAAGTATAATAAACCATACTAGCACCATTAAGATTACAGTGTGATGTATGCTAAATTTTGATACTCCAAGGAGAATTAGACCAGTAAATATAACCATAGATAAAAACAGATAATATAACGGTAAAATTGTTTTAACCCTCTTATGAAGAGCATCGAAATCAAGTTTATCATTGATAATAAAGTAATTCACTATTGCAAACAAAAGAAGAATTCCCACAAATGCTTCATGAAGTTTTACTGTCAAATCAAATAACTGATCCATTTTTTAACCTCCTGTTTCATAGAAAGCTCTGTTGGATGTTTCGTTTTCGCCGTCGCTACTCCATTTATTTTTCTCTGGTTTATTTGCAAGCACTTCTTTGAGTACATTTGCGGCAGCTTCCACATCACCTTTTTGCACAGCTTCTTTTATACTCATAGCTTCGTCAAAATAGAGGCAGGGAATAAGCATACCTTCTGCTGTTAATCTTATTCGATTACAATCTTCGCAAAAATCATGCTTATGAGGATCTATAATGCCAAATCTATAGCCATCTTCCAATTCAAAAAGATGAGCAGGCGATGATTCAACCCGTCCTACGGCTTTAAAATTATATTTTTTGCCTATTATCTCTTGAATTTCATCATCATTTAAACCTTGTAGTTTATCTTTTGCAAATTTATTTTCCATATATTCTATATATCTAATACTCATATCTTTTGATTTTGCAAATTCTAATAAATCAATCACTTCTGTATCATTTATACCCTTCAAAGGAACGCAATTTAATTTTACGCCTAGACCAACGCTAAGGGCTTCTTCTATACCGTCAAGCACTTTTGGAAGAACATCTTTTTGTGAAATTTGTTTGGCAATTTCAGGTTTTAGTGAATCTAGTGAAATATTTAGCCTTTTTAAACCGGCATCTTTTAGTTTTTTAGCAGTTTCTTTGAGCAAATAACCATTTGTTGTTAAAGCTAAATCTATATCACTCTTATACTCACTTATCATTTTTATAAATTTATCCAAATCAGCTCTTAAAAGGGGCTCTCCACCTGTGATTCGAATCTTGTTAATCCCTTCATCAATGCCTACTTTAACAAACAAAAACAGATCTTCAAAACTAAGTAAATTCTCTTTTGGTACCCAGGAAAATGGTTTTTCAGGCATACAATACTGGCATCTAAAATTACATCTTTCAGTTACCGAAATTCTTAAATAACTGACCGATCTTCCATGTCCATCTATTAGCATATTTTATTACTCCATTTAATCTTTTACGATATTTGTCGATATTATACCAATCGTAACTAACAAATTAATAAAAGTTTTTATATAATACTTGCAAGACTAAAAAGGAAGAGGAATTTATGGCAAAGGCAACTCCAACAAATATAGAATTTGAACTCAACAGCAATGACTTTCTTGTCTCAAAAACTGATTCAAAAGGCATTATTACCTACTGTAATGAACCATTTATGAAAGCTGCAGGTGCAGAAGAAGTCGATCTTCTAGGCAAACCTCATAATGTAGTTAGGCATCCTGATATGCCAAGAGCCATTTTTAAACTATTTTGGAACAAAATACAAAACAAAAAAGAGATATTTGCATATGTCAAAAATCTTCGTTTTGATGGAGGATACTACTGGGTATATGCAAATGTAACTCCATCTTTTGATAACAACAACAACATAATTGGTTATTACTCTATTAGAAGAAAAATCAATCCAAAAGCATTAGATATTATTAAGCCAATATATGAAAAAATGTTATCGCTTGAAAGAAGTGGTGGCATGAATGAAAGTGAAAAATATCTAAATGACATATTGGAAGAAAAAGGAGTTAGTTATGAAGAATTTTCAAATACTTTACAAAGACTATAAGCCAGAAATTATTTTTACTATAGCTTTTAGTGCGATAACTTTATATAAGCTTATAAGCGGAGATATGTAAACAGGTTCTTATATTTTTTCAGGATTAGCGATGGGCTCATTTTTTGGCAATAACAATAAAATTACATGTAGCAAAGAGTTATATGATAAAATTTTAGAAGTTACAGATAAAGCAAGAAACGGTGACTTAGAGCCTAGAATAACCCATATAGACAAAAAAGATCCTCTTTCAAAAATTGCTCTTAGCATTAATGATATGTTAGACCAAACAGAAGCTTTCATGAGAGAAACAAAAACATCTATAGAATCGGCAAGCGAAGGAAAAACTTATAGGAATATTTTCAATGCAGGATTTCGTGGTCTATTTGAAACAAATGCAAGATACATAACCACAGGTGTTCAAGGAGTAATAGATGGAGCAAAAGGCAAAATAAAAGGCATATTATCAAATAAATTCTCAGAACTTGGAAATGGGATTAATGGAATTTCCAGAATACAGGAAAATCTTACTGATAATATGGAATCAGTAAACAACATATCCACTATGTCCGAAAAAACCGCAAATCAATCAAATAAAAGCTTAAAAGTTGTATCTGACATCACTGATGGGATGAAGGAACTCTTAGAGTTAATCATTAGTACAAATGAAGCGATAAACTCACTAAATGAGAGAGCCAACGAGATAAGCTCCGTCATAAATCTCATAAAAGATATAGCGGATCAAACAAATTTACTAGCATTAAATGCTGCCATAGAAGCCGCAAGAGCAGGAGAACACGGGAGAGGTTTTGCGGTTGTTGCTGATGCAGTAAGAAAACTAGCAGAACGCACACAAAAAGCCACTCAAGAGATTGCTATTACCGTGCAAACACTCCAGCAAGAAACCAATGGCATATATGCTAATTCTGAAAGAATTGACACTATAGCAAACACTTCCGTTGATGGAATAATTGATTTTGAAGCAACGCTCCATGATTTCAGCAAAAATGCCACAAAAACTGCAGAACTATCGCTGAATGTAGAAAGCAAAACTTTTACTATACTAACAGAAATTGACCATATCATATATAAAACTCGGGCATACAGTGCCGTGCTAAACGAAGAAAGAGAGCAAGTATTTGACGATGATCATAATTGCAGACTTGGAAAGTGGTATTATGAAGGCGATGGCAAAAAATACTTTGAAAAAACAAAAATATATCCAAAAATCAAAGAACCACATAAAATTGTGCATGAGAGTGCAGCAAAAAACATGGATATAGTCAAACACGGACTTGAAGAAAAAGGCATAGAGAAAATTGTAGATAATTTTTTGATTATGGAAAAAGAGAGTGAAAAGTTATTTGCCCTCCTAGATGCTATGAGTGATGAAAGAGTAAATCTTGCGAATTAAGTATCTGACCATAAAAGATTCATCGGTTTAAAGAAACTCCTAACCGATGAATCTTTTATAAATTGTATATTATATGGATGCATCGCTTCAAAAGTTTTAAAATTGTTGCTACAAGGTATTTTTTTGCGAATAACTTTTGATATATTTCCAAGCATTATCAGTTCAACATCTCTATCTTGAAGATTTAAAAGAAGCTCATTTATAAAAGGCAAAAAATTCTTTACATGTATAGATGTGCTTTTCTTATTTGTAAAAATTAGTGAAGTATTCAAAAGAAGTACTCCATTTTTCTCAAAATTATCTTTAAGTTGCATAATATTTGTAATCAATCTACTCTTATCTATTTTAGCAATCGCCTCTTTGGAGCAATCTTTTTCATCTAAACTTTCTTCTGCAACCAAAAGCATCTTAAAAAAATTTCTAAGGCTAGTAGCCCTATTTACCTTTTTGCTGAGTCCATTTTCACTGAAAATTTCTTTAACATCTCCATCTATAAAAGCATATCCAATTGCACTTTGCTCTCTTGGGTATGGGTCCTGACCAAAGAGAATGTATTTTGTATTGCCCAACGGGAGAGTTTTAAAAGCATTTAAAAAATTATCATAAGATGGAAAATATTCCGTATCATTTTCCAAAAACTCTCTGTATTCTTTACTCAATTTATTGTATGAGCGTTCAATTATATTTTGCCAGGAAGGATGTACGGTTATCACTTTAAATTAGCCAACTTCAATATCAAATCAACTTCTCCAATACCAATTCTTAAATCCTTTGCTATCATGGCTTCACTTTTACCATTTTTATAATTAGCTATTATAATTTTTTCATTTGACTCAACCATATTTCTTGGTGTAAAATTAACTTCTTTTTTACTATTTTCTAGTGCATCTATCCTATCTATTTGCTCATTTTGGAAATTTGACATTACACTTTCAATCTCCTTGATAGAATCAACCATTGGCATCAAAGACTCTCGGACCTCCTCTTTGACTTCTTTTTGAATTTGCACTTTTATATTTTTTATATCAAAACTCTCCTGAGCTGGTATATTTTTCATCTCTTGATAAAGTTTGTGGTTTTCCCTGCTTAAATCTTCAATAGCTTTTTCATACAACCTAAATTTTCTAGTAACTTCTTGATCTCTTATAAAAATTAGAAAAAATAAAATTACCTCAAAAATTCCCAAAGTGATAATTGCAACTATGTCAATACTCATAAGTTGCTCTTCTCAAGAGCTTTTGCTTCTCGTATCATAATTCTCTCTCTTGCACTCATATAAGTACTCCAATCTTTATTGTCAGTATCATGCATCAAAACAATTTGCGCTATATTTTTATCAACTGCCTTAAAAAAGAACGGAAATTGTCGTTTTGGAAAAACAGGCATTAAAATTCGCCCATAATATCTTGTATCTAACTTCAAGCCTCCGTCAATCAGCTTAAAATGCTCAAAACCAATAGATTCCACCTCTTTTTCATAAGGCAAATTAAGATAATTTGGTTTTTCATTTTTTACATACGCAGTTAAATCATCTATTTTTCGATGTAAATCTACTACTAAATTAAGCAAAACTTGATCGCTCTCACCAGTTTCCCCTCTTGCTTTTGCAAGTTTTAACCACTGTCCGACACTATCTTCATCACTGTCTACCAGTTTATCAAATTCTCTTTTATACTCTTCTTCATTTTCGCCTATTTCACCGAAATGAATTTTCAAAGGAGCCGAAACAAAACGAATTTTTTCCATTTTAAATCCTATCAAACCAAATAAATATAAAAAATATAATACCCAAATAACCATTTAATGTAAAAAATGCTTTATCAATTTTTGAAAAATCTTTAGCAACTATTTTATGTTCTTGATAGAGTATTATAGCTGAAATTAAAACTCCGATATATGCCCAAATACCCAAATGTGCAATATAAATAAAAAATAACCAAAAAAGAATCGTTTGAAAATGAAATAATTTCGACATAAACATAGTTGCGTCTTTGCCATATTTTGACGGAATAGAAAAAAGATTATTTGCTTTATCGTATTCTATGTCTTGCAAAGAATACAACAAATCAAATCCTGCCACCCAATAACTCACACCGATACATAGCATAACGGACCAAAGAGGTATATCTCCGCCAATCGCCACGGCACCGGCTATCGGAGCCAATCCCAAAGAGAGTCCCAAAACCAAATGAGCAGTTTCAGAGAATCTTTTAAATATTGAGTATCCGCCCAGTATAGCCAAAATTGGAAAAGAAAGATAAAAAGCAAGGGCATTGATAAAATATGCAACTATTATAAAAATTAGTGCATTTGCGATAATAAAAATTTCAATATTTTTAACTCCAATCCTACCATCCACGCTAGGGCGAAGTGCAGTTCTAGGATTAAATTTGTCTATATCGCGATCTGCCCATCTATTAAAACTCATAGCAAAGTTTCTAGCACTAATGGCAGCGAGAAGTCCTAAAAACAGGAGTTTCCAACCAAACCACATTGTTCCGTTTAGATTAGAAGAATATACAATCATTGAGATGAAAATAAATGGTAAAGAAAAAATGGAATGCTTAAAAACTATAAGATCCCCTATATCTTTTATAATTTTTATGTATTTATACAAAAAATCTCCTTTTTTTAAGTTCAATGAAAATTTTACTATAATTGTGATTAAAAGTGTTATAATTTCTATATTCAAGGAGAAAAGGAATATGAAAACAATAGCAATACTAGGTGCAACAGCTAGTGGAAAAACTTCATTATCCATACGATTGGCTAAAGAATATAATGCTAATATTCTCTCTTTAGATTCTTTAAGTATATATAAAGAAATTGACATAGCCTCTGCCAAACCGTCTCTTTTGGAGAGAGAAGGAGTAAAGCATTTTGGAATTGATGAAATTTTACCAAATGAAAATTTTAATGTTTCTGTATTTTTAAAATTTTTTAATGAGGCAAAAAAAACTTCTCTAAAAGAGAATAAAAATCTAATTATTGTTGGAGGAACTGGGTTTTACTTAAAATCACTAATTTTTGGTCTTAGCCAAAGACCGGTTATATCAGAAGAGATAAAAATTAAAGTAACCACTATACTTCAAAATATTGATAAAGCATATAGCATTATACAAAAAAATGATGAAAGCTATGCGCAAAAAATTTCGCACAATGACTCATACCGAATTGAAAAATGGCTTGAGATTTTTTTGCAAAGTGGAAAAACAGCAAGTGAATATTTTAAAGAGAACAGACAAAAACCTGTTTTAGAAGATATAACTTTATTTGAAATAGACACATCAAAAGATATGCTAAGAGAGAGAATAGCGCTAAGAACAAAAGATATGTTAAAAAAAGGCTTGATAGATGAAGTTGTGTATTTGGAAAAAAATTACACAAGGAAGCCAAACTCTATGCGTTCAATTGGCATCAAAGAGACTTTGGAGTTTTTAGATGGTTTCATAAATAAAAATGAATTAATAGAAAAAATCATTATTAGCACAGCACAATTAGCCAAAAGGCAAAGAACTTTCAATTCAACACAATTTGCCCCACATGTAAAAGACAGCATAGAAAATATTTATATAAATGCCAGTAAGATATTGACCACTTAAACCCATTTGGAATGAATTATGCTTTAAAATATTAATGCAAAGGAGCTTATAAAAGGTAATGGATAAAGAAGCGATAGAAGAAAGCAATAATTGTATATTAAAAACCATAGTGGAAAGAAGTGTTGTTAAATCATACATTAACTTCGTCAAACAACAAGATACACCTATTGCAATAGTATGTTTTAGTCTAAATCTTTCACCTCAGGCTGAAGAAAAACTTGAAAAAATAATAATACTTCTAGAACAAATTAACAATTTTTCACCCATATATCAATGTAAATCTGGCTTATATTTTACTTTTTTCAGAAATATGCAACTTCACCATAGCGTGCAAGTGCTAAAAACATTTAATGAAAATATTGAAAAATTGCATGATATCTCTATATCCTATGGTGCGCTAACCATAATCGATAAAAATGATACATATGAAAAATTAATGTTTAGAATTAGTAAATATATCGAACATGCTTGCATCATTGGTGGCGGAAAAATACGATATGGAACATCTCAATATGACTTTTCCACAAAAAAAGATGAAGAAGATATTCTAAAGAATTTTTTTATTTCTAGTAGCCACGCTAAGCTATATAATTTTTACAATGGAATTCCACTAAGCGAAGAGGTTGAGATACTCTCTTACTCAAACGGCATGCTTCGAATAAAAGTATCTTTTGGTAAAGCCACTTTCCTAAAAAATGAAACTTTTACTTTTTTGAGACATGAATTGCTCCCAGATACCTTAAAAGCAGATATAGTAAATTCATTTCCAAAACAAGGAGAAGTTGTACTTTCAAACTTAAGGTTCATAGAAGAATCTCCCGTTGACAGAACAAATATCCGCGCAAAACCAGATACTCCGATACCGGTTTTAATAAAATTCAATAACGATACAATCATAGATGGGACTATACAAAGTATTTCTGTAGATACAATAGCTATTAGAATTAAAAATAAAAAAATATCCGATTCTTATTTTGAATCTACAAATACGCATTTTATACTAATTTTTAAACTTCAAAATTCAAAAGGAAATGATATAAACATAAGGATAATTGGGGTTTATCTTGCAAGAAATGATGATCAGGTTATTTTTACTACTCATATGAGTAAATTTTTAAGACGGAAAATTGAAAATTATATTAAACTACAACAAATAAAACTAATGACAATAGTTCAAAAAATGGTTTTAGATTTTTATCAAAAATAACGAGACCACCATAACAGCAGTCTCATAATTAAAATCTATTAATTAAAACTGATGTTGGCAATATCCACACTTATATGCATCTATTGGAATTTCCATCGCACAATCAGGACACTTTTTAGTTGTTGGCGCAGGGGCAGGAGCTACCGCTTCAGGTTTCTTTAAATTACTAATAGTTCTAACCAACATAAATATAACAAAACCCAATATAACAAAGGATATAGCATCATTTATAAAAGAACCGTATTTTATAGCTGGAGCTCCGGCTTTATCTAATGCCGCTAATGTTGCATAATGTTTTCCATCAAGCGCATAAAAACTGTTTGAAAAGTCCACTCCACCCATCAATAAACCAATTGGTGGCATTATAATATTGGCTACCAATGACTTTACGATTGATGCAAATGCTGCACCAAAAATAAAACCGACAGCCATATCTATCGCATTACCTTTGATAAGAAATTCCTTAAACTCTTTTAGCATGTATTCTCCTTTTAAAAATTTAGATTTATTATATCAAGGGAAAATAAAGAAAATCTTAAAATAGCATTAAACTGTCTTGGCATAATTTTTTCCACGAATTATCAGTCTTGGTTTTGGAGCATTTAATAAAATATTTTTTTGCATTTTTTGTCTCTTTTAGTTTATAGCTAAGTTCTCCTAATTCATACAACACTCTAGATTTATCTTTGTACTCAAGTTTAATCTTCAGTACATTTTCTGCTATTTTCTTTGCTTCTCTAATCTTAGATAATCTTTTTAACGCATCTATATACATAAAATCAACTTTGGGACTATATGAGTATATTTTGTATTTCTTTTCTATATATAAAATCTTTTTAGCATATTTAGCTAAAAGAAAATCATTATTTGTATTCTCAGCATAACTAATAACCTTATAATATATCTCTATATTTTGTATTTCATTTGGCCAGAATTCATCGATTTTTTGTAAAATACTTACAGATTTATTATATTCTTTCTTGTAATAATATGCATAGAACAAAGCCCTGTAAGTAGAAGCGGATATCTGTTTCTTAATTATTTTTGAAAGTGAAAAAATATCATCTTTTAATGCGATTATGTTATCGAATTTACGCATCTTTGCATAGGCTTTTAGAGAATTTTCTAACCATATAAACTTTTCTTCAAGTTTTTTTGAGTGAAGCTTAGAATTTGCCAATGCGCTGGCTTTTTTATATCTTGCCGTTACCAAAAAACATCTAAATAATTTTTTACTCTCTTTAATCTTGCTATAATCAATAGAATTTGACTCTAGTAGCACAACTCCTTCTTGACATCTTCCATTTTTAATATTTTCGTTTATAAGCATAATGGCTGATTTTTCAATCAAGTCTTTAGCAACAGTTGAATTTTTATCATCTGATGACACAAGCATCTCTTTCATATCTATAATTTTTTGGTACTTTTTATTTTTGAAAAATAATTTTGCTTTTTCAATTACAGCTTTATCTCTTATATCATTATGGTATTTAGATATCAAAACATCATAATAGCGTGCCAACTTTGTCTCATTTGTCTCTTTAACCTTAAAGAAAAGTCTATCGATTGCTTTGTTCACTTCATCAATATAAATACCATCTTTATACTCTTTTTTATATTGTCTATATCTGTCATATGCTTTAGCAATATTATTAGAAGCAAGATACCAGTCCCCCGCTCTTTTTAATAACAACTCCTTGGTATCTCTTTCGCCCTTATTGATATTTTCGAGAAGCAAATCATTTATTGTTGCTGCTATACCTTGCAATCCATTTGAAGCTAATTTAACTGCTAATTTTATAGTTGCCGGTTTATCTTTTAATAGATATTTTTTATTTGCATTTAGCACTTTCAATAGATATTTCTTTGCCTCCTGTGAACTCCCAGAGTTCATCTTGGAATTTGCCAATCTTATCGCAGCAGTCGATGCAATGTCCATATCTTTCGCACTATATAAGACATTTTCATACAATTTAATAGCTTGGGCTTTGTCATTCTTTTTATATAATGAGTAAGCATAATAGAGTATTGCTTTTTTAGTATATGGGCTGTCCTTATGCTCGGTCACTAAGATATCTAAAAAGTAATTTACATCTGATCCAGACCCTGCCCTAAGATAATTTTTAACCAAAATAAAAAGAACTTCTGCTATATTTTCATTGGATGAAAATTCTCTCATCCAAGATTTTGCTAATTTTGCTACATCATCGTTTGTATATCTGTCAGATATTGGCGAAATATTTTTTTCAATGCTCTCATCTATAGCTTTAAGTTTATACAACAATAGATCACTTTTAAATATGCTATTTGGATACTGCTTTACAGTCCTATCCACCTCTTTTACTACGCTTTCAAAATCCCTGTTTTTAAATTCATCTTCTATATCTAAATAATAGTTGATATCTTGACTTTTAGCATATGCTATTGGAGCGCCATTTAAATCCACTGCCCCCACAAAAGGTCTTAAATATTTGTCGTAGGTTATAGGAAAATTTATTCCTTCGGTGTTGCCTTTTTCGCCAAATGGATACTTTTTATATATTAAAATAATCCAGTGTTTACTTTTTTTAGTTATTTTCTCAACGCTAACTTCTTTTGTATCATACAAGATTTCGTTGCGTGGTGCTATTTGAGAGTTGAATTTAGGTATAATTTTTATATAAAAGGCATCTTTTTTTTCTATAAAGTCTATATCTACTAGCCTTAGTCTTTTTTCATCAATTTTATTCTTAACTAATTTTTTAAATTTACATATATAGTTTTTTTTATCCAATGCAAGATGCTGAGCATAACACTCGATAGGTTCCGAGCTTATTATATGTAAAATTGCATAAGGAAGACTATTTTCTTTTGCACTATTTAAATAGATATTTAAAGCAAATAGTTGTACTGATGCTATAAAAACTAGTAATATATATTTCATATTTTTATTATATCATAATGGAAATAAGACCCTATACTCTCATCATAAAATTTAAGGTCTTATGGCCTTGTTAAATATTGTTCTACATGTAAACATATAAATGAAAGCGAATCATAATCCACTCGCTCTCAACATTTGCGTTACAACTCCAAGTATTGGTTCAACAAATATAGATGCTGTAATTGTAAAAACTAAAGTAATTCCTACTATGACTTTTATTGGTGTTGAAGAGTTTGCTACATATATATTTCCATCTTCTGTTATAGGATCTTTTAAAAACATATAAACTATTAACTTCATATAATAATAAATCGCAATTGCACTATTTATAACCATAATTACAGCTAATATTATATGTCCGCTACTTACTACGGTGCCTATAAGATACAACTTACCCCAAAATACAGAAAAAGGAGGCATGCCGGCAAGTGCAAACATAAATACTGCGATAATTGTCGCCATCATAGGTGATATTTTTGCCATTCCCGAAAATTTTGTAAATGGATGTTGATACCTGCTATCCCATAGATTTTTTCTGTGTCTAGCAATCCAAAGCATTGTAAATGCTCCTATGTTAGTAAACATAAACAATATCCAGTATAAGAAGATTGCGGAATATGCCTGAACAGTCCCTACCATAAGAGCTGTTAAAACAAAACCTGCATGGGCAATAGAGCTAAATGCCAACATTCTTTTTACATCTTCCTGAACAAGAGCTGTAATATTTGCCAAAAACATAGTAATAACAGCCAAAAAGATTAGCACATTTTCCACCCATACAATATGAGCCGATAAAAATATATCAAAAAATCTAATAGCTACAACAAGTCCGGCTATTTTTGGAACTACTGACATATAGCCAGCAAGCGGTGCTGAACTTCCCTCATAAACATCTGGTGTCCAAGTATGTGTAGGAACAATGGACAATTTAAATCCGAGAGCTATAATCATAAAAACAATTCCGGCTAAAGTAGCTACTGCGGGTGCATAATTTCTTGATTCTAAGACTTTACCTATAACAGAAAGTTCTATGCTTCCTGTAAGCGCATAAAATATCAAAGATGCCATCGCAAAAAATCCAGCAGCAAGTGCACCCATAGTAAAATACTTTATAGCCGCTTCAAATGCTTTGTTTCTATTGTGTAGTGCGATTAGAGTATATAAGGATAAACTAGCTGTTTCCAAACCTAAAAATATAAGTATCAAGTTATCTGATGCAACCATAAATTGAAAACCAACAATCATAAACAAAAAGAGTGCGTAATATTCTGCTTTTTTAAATTCTTTAAAAGGTTTATTACTTAGTGCGGTAATAATAAACAATGCCGAAGTAATTAATATAATACCTTGTGCAAGAACTGATATACCATCCACCAACATTACATCAAAGAACCCACGACTAGGGCCATTTAAGCCAATAAGTGCTGTAAAATCCAAAAATATAAACAATAGGGAAAACATCACATAAAAACTTTTATTCAAGCCTTTAGTAAATAGATCTATGCATATTATAGCGAGTGCTCCAAAAATCAAAATAGCCATTGGTGCCAACAAAGATATATTTAAACTTGCGATACTAACAGAAATAGGACTTAACATTATTTTGTACCCCCTACTTTATTTACTCTAACCAGTAATTCTTTAGTTTCCGGCAACAGTGCTTTTCGCTCCATCAAATTAATCATTTTTTTAACACTCATATCAATCGTGGTTAAAACTGGTTTTGGATAAACACCAAGAATAATAACTAAAGCTACGAGAGGAATTAAAGCCGTAAATTCTCGTTTGTCTAAATCTTTTAAATCTTTATTTTCTTGCTTTACGAGCTTACCAAAAAATGCTCTTTTATAGAGTACCAACATATATACGGCACCTAAAATAATACCCGTTCCCGCTAAAAATGCCATATAAGGATTTACTGCATAAAAACCTAATAATGATAAAAACTCTCCGACGAAACCAATGGTTAATGGCAATCCGACTGCTGCCATCATTAAAATACCAAATATTGTCGCATATCTTGGCATTACTGTTGCCAAGCCTCCAAACTCATCTATCATTTTTGTATGTCTTCTATCATATATGACTCCAACTAACATAAACAGAGCACCACTGACAATTCCATGACTTAACATTAAAAATATAGAACCTGTAATTCCTTCTGCATTCATAGCAAATGTTCCAAGTATGATTATACCCATATGAGAAATAGAACTATATGCTATAACTTGTTTCATATCTTCCTGTGCATAAGCCACCATAGCAGCATATATAACCATTATAATAGCAATAACCGCTATCGGATATAAAAAATACACACTAGCATCAGGGAAAAATGGTAGCGAAAATCTAATAAAAGCGTAAGTACCCATCTTAAGCATAACAGCAGCTAATAAAACCGATCCTACAGTCGGTGCTTGTCCATGTGCATAAGGAAGCCATGTATGAAATGGAAACATCGGAACTTTTACGGCAAAATCCACAAAAAATGCTCCAAATAACCAAAGTTGCGTATGAAAAGGCAATACCAACAAATGCCAATCAGGAATAGAAAAACTCCAAGTACCTGTTGCTAAATAGTATTGATATCCTAGATACAAGATACCAACGAGCATAAGAGCAGATCCGGCAAATGTGTATAGAAAAAATTTAATTGCCGCATAGATTCTTTGACCACTTCCCCATGCACCTATGATGTAAAGCATAGGAATTAGTGAAAGTTCCCAAAATATATAAAACAAAATCATATCTAAGCTCAAAAATACTCCAACCAGGGTCATTTCTAAAAATAGTATAGCCAAGACAAGATTTTTAATATCTTTTTTTATATTTAAACTTATAAGAGAAACCAGAGTCATAAGAGTACTTAGGACAACCAAAAATAGTGATATTCCATCTACGCCTAAATAATAATTTACACCAAATTGTGAAATTAACGGCGCATACTCAACAAACTGAAATCCGGCATTGCCAGCATCAAATCCTATCCAAAGTATAATCGAAAATATAAACTCAACCAAAGCAACTGCGATACCAAATGTTTTAACACTGTCTTTGCTTATCACAAAGCCAAAAAACATTGCAATTAACGGGAAAAATACAATTAATGATAATATATGTTCCATCATCTACTCCTACATCATCGGTCTATAAAAAATTGCAAGAGCTAACAGCACCACAATACCAACTACCATCCATCTGAGCATGTCAGACAGATTACCACTTTGCATTTTTCGACTCTCTTGGCCGGTTTTATATAATGTTTTTGCAATCAAGTCAACCGTAAAATCTATAATTCGCACATCTATTTGCTTCCAAGCAAATTTCGAGAGAGCATAATATGGTTTAAAAATTACCTCTTCATAAATTTTTGGTATATAATATTGATTTTTTAACAATAGATACAGAGGCATAGTTTCTAGCTGTTTGCTAAAGCCACCTTTTGCGTATTTATATATTGTAGCCACTATCACAATAATAACAAATGCTGAAGTTAAAAATATCAATCCAATCTCAGTTGAATGTGCCATACTAAATTCATATTTGTCCAAAACTTTAGTTACAAACTCTTCAAAAGGATGCTCAAAAAATCCGGCTATTGTTGATAAAATTCCCAAAGGCAAAAGTGCCCATAAAACAAATGGGTATGTTTCGTGAGGATGAAAACCTAATTTTTTATAAACTTTATCACCAAAAAATACTAACATTATCAATCTAAAGCTATAAAAAGCAGTCATTCCTGCCCCAATAAATAGTGTAAACCATATATAGAAATTACCTCCATTAAAAGCAGATGCCAAAATCGCATCTTTACTAAAAAATCCTGCAAATGGATATACGCCACAAAGTGCAACTGATGCTATTGCCATAAGTATCGCAGTATATGGCATAACCTTAAATAATCCACCCATTTTTTTAATATCAAGCTCATCATCCATTGCATGCATGATATTTCCAGCACCTAAAAATAGAAGCGATTTAAAAAATGCATGTGTCATAAGATGAAATAGTGCTATCCAATAAGCTCCTAAACCTGCGGCCACAAACATATATCCAAGCTGTGAAAGAGTGGAATACGCAATAATTTTTTTCAAATCTCTGTGAACAAGAGCCATCGAAGCTGCAAATACTGCAACAAATGCACCAAGAGTTGCTATGATGTGACCAACTTCAGGTACTAATGAAAAAAGATCACTAGCCCTTATAACTAAGTAAACGCCGGCAGTTACCATAGTAGCTGCATGAATTAAGGCCGAAACAGGAGTTGGACCCTCCATAGCATCAGCCAACCAAGTGTGAAATGGAAACTGCGCTGATTTTCCCATCGCTCCTACAAAAAGTAACAAGCCTATAGTTGTTACAATTCCTGTATTAACACTTCCAACATGAGCAAATATTTCATCATAACTAAATGTTCCAAACTGCCAATAAATTAAAAAGAGTCCCATGAGCATACCAAGGTCAGCAACTCTGTTCATAATAAAAGCTTCATTTCCTGCCCAGGATGCGCTCTCTTTTTCATACCAAAAACCAATCAATAGATACGAGCAAAGTCCAACACCTTCCCATCCTATAAAAAGTCCTACAAAATTATCACTCATAACAAGTATTAGCATAGAAAAGACAAACATTGAAATATAAGTAAAAAATCTATTATAACTCTTATCGTGCATCATGTAACCCATAGAATATATGTTTACTACTGCAGATACAAGTGTAACTGTAACCATCATAACTACTGAAACATTATCAACAATAAACCCATAAGGCAAAGATAGATTTCCTGCACTTATCCAACCCATCATCTTTACATGTAGTGTTAAACCGTCATGAACTGCAAACATTAGCGTTAGAGATGAAACAAAAGATATTAATAGCAATCCCGATGTTACAAGTGCAGTTATAACATTTTTCTTTTGTGCTGTAAACAAGAGACTAAAAAGCGCCCCGGCAAGGGGAGCAAATAGTGCTACATATAAGTATTTTTCCATGTTTAACCCTTCATCATTTGCAAGCTATCAAGATCAATCGTGCCACTTCTTTTATACCAAAGCACTAAAAGACCAAGACCAACTGCCACTTCACTCGCAGCAATAGATATTATAAAAAGTGCAAAAAATTGCCCACTTAAATCCCCATAATATTTTGAAACTGCCACAAAACCAACATTTACTGCATTTAATAAGATTTCCGTGGAGAAAAAAAGCATTAGTAGATTTTTCCTTCTCAAAACTCCTATAATACCCAATGAAAATAGTATTCCACTAAGTATCAAATAGTGTGTAAGTGTTATCATTTTTCACCCCTTGCAACTTCTATATTTGTCGGTGTCTCTTCCATTTTCACCTTAACTAAAACAATACCCGCAATCATCGCAACCAACAACATGATGGCCGCTAATTCAAATGGCACAAGATACTTCGTAAAAAGTATTAGTCCTATCATTTGAATATTTCCGATATTTTCCATAGTTGGGTAAATTGCCTCAATCTTTACAGAATATATAGGTGCCATCAAAATAAATATAGTAAAAATAGCTGATAAAACGGAAAGTGTATATATAATTTTTTTATATTTTATATTTTCTTTTACATCTTTTGCCGAATCAAAGAACATCATACCAAAGGCATACAGTGCCATTACTGCTCCAGTATAAACAATAATTTGAACAACTCCTAAAAAATCAGCATTCAATAAAAAGAAAAAACCGGATATAAATATCATACCGCCGGCCAATGCACTCATGGCATATAATGCATTTTTACTAAATACTACGACCCCAAACATTCCAATTACTAAAATTGAAAATGTATAAAATGCTATTGCTTCAAACATATTTACCTCAATACGCTAGTGGTGTTTTTTTGACAAACTTATCAGCATCTTTACTCAATGCACCAAAACCAGGAAACTCTTTTTGCTTATTTGCCTTAAATTTATCCAAAGGAGTCAACATATCCTCCCTAAAACCAAACTCTGCCCTCTGTTCACTTGCATACTCATAGTCATCACCATGGACAATGGCAAGTTCTGGGCAAACCTCAGCACAGTATCCACAAAAGATACATCTACCAAAATTTATGCTATATTCTGTGACAAGCTTTCTGCTCTTTTCATCTACTTTTGTATCCATCTTTATACAATTTGATATACATATCTTTTCACAAAGTCCACAACCTATACATCTCTCATGCCCACTCTCAAAAAGCCTCAGGAGTCTATGAATTGCTCTATATCTAGGGCTCATTTGAAGTTTTTCTTGCGGATATTGAACTGTGTGAATATTGAATTTTAGCATCTCTCTAAGCACTATCCAAAGACCGACAAAAAGTTCTCCTTTTACTGCACGAGACGAAAATCTCTTAAATCTATCCCATGGAGTTTTTACTTCTGTCTCGCCTTCAAAATATATATAGCCAGGAGTTGCATTTCTACTTTTAAATCCTCTTAATTCCATTATTTTCTCCTATACCAAAACTATACCGGTTATTAATACATTTAGAAGTGACAACGGCATTAACACTTTCCAACATAACCACATTAGTTGATCCGGTCTGATGTGAGGCCAAGCAGCTCTTACCCATAAAAATAAAAAGATCCATAAAGAAACCTTTATAAGCATAGCCAAAGCTCCCGGTATGAACCACATATCATTATATCCACCCAAAAATATTATACTAACTAGCACTGATATCGTAATCATATTTGCATATTCACCAATAAAAAACAATCCCCATCTCATGCCTGAATATTCAGTGGCATAACCTGAAACAATCTCTGCTTCAAATTCAATTAAATCAAATGGTGTTCTATTTGTCTCTGCAAATCCAGCAATTGCAAACAACACAAATGCTAAAGGTTGCTTCCAAATTAGCCAATTTGCAACTCCACCTATTTGATAATCATTCATATCTATTAAAGATAAAGTACCCATCATCATAATCGGAGCCAAAATAGACAAACCGCTTACTACTTCAAAACTGAGAAGCTGTATTACAGCTCTTGCCCCTCCAAGAAGTGACCATTTATTTGCACTACTAAGTCCTGCTAGTAAAGGACCGTACATACCGACAGAAGCTGCTCCCATAACAAACAATAATCCAACATTAATATCAGATACGATTGGATGAACTGTATATCCAAAAACTGTAAATTCTGGGAAATAAGGCACTGCTGCAACTGCCACAAATGCTGAAGAAGCTGCAATAACAGGAGCAATTATAAATATAGGCTTAATCGTATTTTGTGGTATGATATCTTCTTTTGTAAAAAGTTTAATACCATCAGCTGCTAACTGAAGTAACCCATATGGACCTACATACATAGGCCCTAGTCGTCTTTGCATAAATGCAAGCACTTTCCTTTCTATAAATGTAGCAAAAGCTCCCATACCTGCCACAACTGACAGAACAACAACTGCCTTTACCACCGTTTCAATTATCAAGGCTGTTTCAATCATTTTTTACACCTTTTATCGTTACTTCAGCAAATCTATAACCATCTTTAAAAAATGGTAAAACATCTAACTTTGTATCAAAAGTCGGTAAATAAGGAATCAATCCTTTTATTTGATTATCCAACTTAACCGCAACTATTAATTTTGCATCTTTATTAACTATGGATACCATTGCACCATCTTTCAACTCATTTATCTCCAAAAATTCACTTGAAGCATATAAAGCACCGGCTTCGTTTAATTGATGAGCCTTATTTGTAAAAGCACTGAATTGCATAACAGGATTTGCAAGATAAACTGCATACTTATCATCAAAAACCATCTCTTGAATCTCTTCAACTTCATCACTTGCATTATGCTCTTCGATATCTAGCAAGTAACCTCTGTTTTCACCTCCAGAATTTAAAAATTCATTTGGTAAATTGTCAAACTCTTCGCTTTTATATCCCTTTATACTCCCAAGCTCTACCGTATAGTTTATTGTATTTTCTGCTATCAAACCAAGTCTGTTTGCTAAGTCATTTAAACAATATCCATCAAAATTAAGTGCGACATTTGTAGGAACTACTCTTTTATTCATGGAAGTAAAAGTTCCTTCTTGTTGATTTAAAGCCGGAAAACTTAAATCTGCTTTTCCGAGTGAACTCAAATTAAAATCTGCTTTCACATTATAACCTACGACTTTTTTGCCAACACTCTTATCTAAATCACAAATAAGTGAAACACCTAGAGTGTTTGTTTTAGACGGAATTATCAAAGTACTAAAATTCGTATATCTTTCTATCATACCTAAAAGTTTGGCTAAATTTTCTGCTCTTTTATGAGTATATAAATCTTCGCCTACTACAAGAGAAAATCTGTCTTTTTTTGCTAGCATTTTAGTTAGTTTTATATCAAAATCATCTTTTAGTCCAACTATGTCATAAAGTAAGTTGTGATCAACTTCAATCTCTTTTTCTACATTTTTACTTACTGTCTTAACTACTTCTTTTTCTTCGCCACTTTCTTCATCCCTAACCATCTCTTTTACTTGTTCTTTTACAACTTCAGTGATAGTTTTTTTCTCTTTTTTATGAAAATTATTTAAATATTCAATTATGTTTTTCGGTAATTTTTCTTTATCTCCAAAAAGGTCTAAAATCAAATACAATATACTCTCTTCAACACCAATTTTATGATTAATACAAAGTATATTTTTTGAGTAGCCTTCTACTATAGGATCGGATATTGGATGAAAATATAAACCTGCCCCTTTATTCATAGTTAAGGCATTGTTTATAGCATATCCTGTATTTGGGCTGTCATTTTTAACAAACGATCCAATACTTATCACAAAATTACTTTTTTGAATTTCTCTTAAATCTCCGCTATAAAGTGATTTTCCACTTGTAGTTCTATAATTTTCTAAAAATGTTTTATAAGCATAAGCATCATCATTAACAAGCTTATATCCGTAATTTTCTTTTAATTTTTGAAGTATTAGGGCTTCTTCGTTGGTTATAAAACTATCAAATTTTATGCTGTCTGCCTCTTCTTTAAAAAACTTAACAGCTTTTTTCATAGCTTTTTCATCTTTTCCTTCTATTTCATTTTCAAAATCATATCCATATCTGATACCGCCATGAATTGGAGCAAAACTATAGTTACTGCTAACTCTGTAAATTTTCTCTTTCGCATCATGAATACTAGTTTGCTTCACATCATAATATATCAAGGAACAATCACTGCTATGAGGATTGGCTGCTGGTATTTTAGTAAGTTCCCACGCATTTGATGTATATTGAAAATCAGAACCAACTAATGCACCTACCGGACAAACTGCTGTGCACTCACCACAATTTGTGCATTCAAGCGTATCTCCTCCACTTGCTATTCCAATTACGGATTTTTGAAGTTTATTCCACATCGCATATGTATCTTTTGGTGCAGACTCTTTCCACTCTTTTGGAAGAACCGGACCACCTCTTGGCACTGTCTTCAAGATTGATTCTCCAATCATATCTTTACAAACAGTAACGCATCTTTCACAAACTATGCAAAGCGAAGAATCATAGTGGATAAATCCCCAATCATGAGTTGGTCTAAGTGTATCTGCGATAGCAAATTTTTGATGTTCTACACCCATACGAAGAGTATAATCTTGCAATTCACATTCACCACTTTGATCACAAACTCCACATTCTAATGGATGGTTTACATCATATACTTGCATAATGGCTTTTCGCTCAACCTCTATCTCTTCTGATTTAGTAGTAACATTCATGCCTTCTTTTGCTTTTGCATTGCACGAATACGCTCTTTTACCATCTATCTCAACCAAACACAATCTACATGCAAGTGTCGGAGAGCAGTTTGTCAAATAGCAAATAGCCGGTATATAAATACCGTTTCTTCTTGCTATATTAAGTATAGTTTCACCCTCTTTTGCCTCACATTGTTGCCCATCAATAGTTACCATTACTTCACTCATTAATTTTCTCGCTTAATAATTTTTGCTATCTTGTAAAAATAAGACTCATCGCCAACTGCACTAGGAAGTAGTGCTACAGTGCCTTTTAATTCTCTATCTAGTATAAATTTTCTCTGATATTCAGAGTTTTCGGTAATAACATAAATATCATCCTTATCTTTTATCTTTGCTGCCATCTTAAATTGAGGTGAACCAATCAATAATTCTTGGTCATCTTGATTGCTTGTAGGATAAGCATATACAACAGAACCGTCAAAACTATCTAATTCTGCAACATCTTCTAAAGTATAATTATTATCAGTTTTAATTTTTGTATCAAAATTTTCTATATAAATTTTAAAGTTACCGTATTCTACAAATAAATCAATAATTTTCGCAATATTTTTCTTTCTTGGATGATTATAAAAATCATATCCTAAAACCATCAAAGGATTTTTAGATTTTTTATAAAGTTCATTTATCTCTTCTAATTCTTCTTCACCAACATTGCACTCTGCACTTATATATCCATCGTCTAGGTTTTCAAAAAAATGTTTTGCACCCTGATTTATCTCTTGATTAGAAAGTAGCTCTTTAGCCAAGATTGCCAACACGCCCTCTTCGCTTCCTGCTTCATACCTACTTTGTATTTTTACAATATTTGTTATATCACTATCTTCCACTACGCTTAAATAAACTATATTTTTAACTTTTTGAAGTGCACTCGATAGTGCTTCATCTTTTGAAGGCATAATACCCATAACTAGTACAAAATCTGCATCAATATTGTCAGTAAATATATCATTGTTATCATTTTTCAATAGCGACAAAAACTCTTCTTTCAAGATTCAACCTTTGAGCTTTTTTTAACGACCAATGTCCAGTCAACTTCATTAAATTTTAATGAATTCATCAATTCATATCCTGCCTCTTTTACAGCATCTGCACTTTTTTGAATTGGTGAAAAATCCCCAATTTCAAACATAAATATGGCAACCTCATCCTCTTTTAATTCAGTCATAATTTCTAACATTCTATCTATGAAATTATCGCCTAAATGCCTTAAATCATATCTTTGCATATTTTCACCTACCTATCAATTTCGCCAAAAACAATATTTAGATTTCCGATGATAGTTACAACATCAGCCAAATATTGTCCGGGGAGCAATTCCTGCAAAAGACTAGTGTGCCAAAAACTAGGTGCTCTTAATTTTAACCTGTATGGATAAGCCCCGCCTTGAGAATTTATATAAAACCCTAACTCTCCTTTTGGAGATTCTGTTGGCACATAAACTTCGCCCACCGGTGGTCTCATACCTTGAGTTACCAAAACAAAATGCTGCATCAAAGAGTAATTTTGAGTCATAATATCCTCTTTAGGAGCCGAGATATACTCTGGAGAATGTGCCATAATTGCCGGTTCAGTTTTATAATACATAGCTATGACTTGTCTTATAATTCTTATACTTTGTCTCATCTCTTCCATATGAAGCTTATATCTTCCATAACTATCAAATGTGGTACTAACCGGAACATCAAAATCAACTTCATCATAAAGCTCGTAAGGTTCTTCTTTTCTTATGTCCCACTCTATTCCACTACCTCTCAAAGATGGTCCACTACATCCCCATGACTGTGCCATCTCGGGAGTAATAACACCAACCCCTTCGAGTCTCATTTTCCAAATCCTGTTTTGATCCAATAATCCTTCATAATCAGCTATGTCGCTTGGAAGTTTATCTATAAATTTACTAAGCTTTGTTATCCAATTTTCCGGCAAATCAAGAGGAACACCACCGATTCTCACAGAAGAGTGAGTAAGCCTAGCTCCGCAATAGTCTTCCATTAGATCCATCGCGTATTCTCTTTCTCTAAAAGCATATAAAAATATAGTCATCGCTCCTACATCAAGAGCATGTGTCGCTAACCAAAAAAGATGAGATATTATACGATTTAGTTCCAAAAGCATCATTCTTATGGTTTGAGCACGCCTTGGAATTTCCAAATCCAAAAGTGTTTCAACAGCATGGGCAAAGCCATAATTATTAGATGTTGCTGCTATATAGTCCATCCTATCTGTTGTTGGTAAAAATTCATTATATATCATATTTTCTGCCATTTTTTCCATACCACGATGCAGATATCCAACATCCGGAGTTGCTTTTGTAACCAACTCGCCATCAAGCTCAAGAATTAGGCGAAGCTGTCCGTGAGAACTTGGATGTTGCGGACCAAAATTGATGATCATGCGATCATCATCTCTTTCAAAAACCAAATTTTCAAAAAATGGTTGTAATCTGTTTACTTTTTGCATATTATGGTCTCTCTTCTAAGATTTTACTATCAGCTTTTTTTAGACTCTTAATTAAGAAAACACCGCCTTCTTCTTGATAATCTGTAAATGTCACCTCTTTTGATGGTTTTTCACCAAATGGAACTTCATGATGAATTCTTGAGAAATTATATGTATCGCTTTCATCAACTCTAGAACTGTCTCTATTTTCAGGTCCTATAATATCTCTGTATTCTTTACCAAAAATTTTATCTATCTCATACCAACTCGCTTCTTCATCACCATGGAGCGGATAAGTTTTGCGAAGTGGGTGACCATACCAATCCTCAGGCATAAGAATTCTTTTCATATAATAATGCCCGGTAATAATCACACCAAACATATCATACATCTCTCTCTCAGCCCAATCTGCACTATTGTATAGTTTTGATACTGTTCTTATTTCGTCTTTTTCTTTTATAAAAAATTTGATCCTAAGTCTCTTTTTTTTACTAGTTGAAAGCATTTGATAAAAAATCTCAAACTCACCGCTTTTTTCGAGCCAATCAATCGCACTTAGTTCATTTAAAAAATTATATTTCAGTTTTTCTTTTAAGAAAGCTAGAACTTCTACATTTTCTCCTGGATTAATATAAACAACTAATTGACCTCTTTGAATATATGCATCTTTAATGTTAAAATTTTCTTGTAGTTCTTTCAAGTCACTAGCAAAAACTTCATCAGAAGAAACATCTTCTTTAGAAACTTGCGGAGCTACCCAAAATCGATCTGTGTGGTATGGTTTTTTCTGAACATTTTTTTTATCTGTATATTTTCTCATATTATGTCCCCTTTTACCTGAGCAAAGCTCAAGAAAAATTCCTCTTGACTAAAGCTAATGCTTCGCATAGAATATTTCATTATACCAACCTCTTAGGCTTTAGTTTTCTTGATGCACTCTCTTTTCTTATCTTTTTTTGCAAAAGCATCAGCGCATATTGCAAAGTTTCCGGACGAGGTGCGCATCCTGGCAAATAGATATCTACCGGAATTATTCTATCAGCACCCTGAACCGTAGCATATGTATTGAACATTCCGCCAGTATTTGCACAACTTCCCATGCTAATCACCCACTTTGGCTCAGTCATTTGGTCATATAAACGCCTCATAAAAGGTGAATGTTTTTTTGTAAGAGTTCCGGCAATTATCAAGACATCCGATTGTCTAGGACTTGCTCTAAAGATTGTTCCAAATCTATCAAAGTCATACCTACTAGCTCCAGTTGCCATCATCTCGATCGCGCAACATGCCAATCCATAAGTCATAGGCCACAAAGAGTTGCTTCGTCCCCATTGAACTAATTTGTCGACTGTTGTCAGTGCGACAGGAAGTCCTGCTTCACTTAGATAATTTATTTTATGCTGTGCCATTCTAGCGCTCCTTTTTTCCAAGCATAGACAAAACCTATCGTTAATAAAATTATAAATAGTACCATTTCTGCAAAGCCAAACCAGCCAAGAATTTTAAAATCAACTGCCCATGGAAACATAAAAATTATCTCCACATCAAACAAAATAAACAAAAGTGCGAAAAGATAAAATTGTGCTGATATTTTACTTGGTTGTTTTGTAACTTCTGGTCCACACTCATAGAGGCTGAGTTTTAACTTCTCATTATCTAGTCTTGCCATCTTTCTGCTTACAATTCTTGCCAAAACAGTTATCAAATAAAAAACAACTGAAGCAAAAACCAACAAAAAGAAAGCACCGAAATACGGATGGCTAAAATCCATATGTGACAATGGTGTCATGGAAAATCCTTCTTAATTTTTTTTTAAATTTTTATATTATATTTGCCACTTAATCAACGATTAAAATAATTCACTTTTGTATGATAGTAAAAATATCTTTTAACCTTGCTTAGAAAAGAATATTTGTGTTAATTTTAACCTTTCATAAAGCCCATGGTTTTCTCTTCTCCAAATGCGCCTTGTAATTCTCTTTTTATACTGTTTTCAAAATCTTCCAAAGTAAAAATTGGTTCATCTTTTATCGCAACTCTTAATGCAGTATTTTTTATCACAACTTTCATTTGTCCACCACTTAGTGCATATTTTGCAAGGAATTTTATATCAAAATTTTCATCATAAAGTGCACATTCTGGCAACATCTTTCTCCAAAGTTCCAGCCTTTGTTTTAAATTTGGCTTAGAAAACTCTATTTTATAGTCAAATCTTCTAGAAAATGCCGGATCTATACTTTCCAATAAATTAGTAGTAGCTATTAAAATTCCTTCAAACTTTTCAATTTGCTCTAAAAATATTTTGCATTTGATTATGCATCTTATCTGCACTCGAATTTGAACCAACTGAGCGGGAGCTTAGAAATTGATCTGCTTCATTTAGCAAAAGTAGTGGCTTACTCTTTGTTTTTTGACATATATCCTTATAGGCATCAAAAATATTTCTTACATTTTTTTCGCTCTCACCTATGTATTTTGACAATATCTTAGAACAATCAAAGCTTAAAACTCTTTTTCTCATCGTTTTTGCCAAAGACAGAGCTGTCATCGTTTTTCCTGTCCCGGGAGGTCCATAAAAAATAATTTTTGCGTCAATCCCACTTCTTCTGTTTTTAATTCCCCATTCTCTTAAAAGCTTCAACACACCAGGGTTTACCTGTTTTAGTAAATAATTTAAAACTTCTCTTGTTTTTGGATGCAAAACAACATCATCTAGCGTTGTGCTTGGATCAATCAACTCAAAAACATCTTGCTCTTCAATAAGTAAATCAAGTTTTATTTTTTTATTTTTTTTATTTTTGTTTCGATGCATAATCTTTTGCAAAATCTCTTCGCTAATATAAAAACTTCTTGTAACTCCTCCGAAGCTATTCAACATTTCATCATAATCTATCAATAAAGATTCTATTAGTTTTGAACCATCTTCTAAAAATGATCTATTTTTCATCTTTTCATAATCATCAAGACTAACTAAATTTATAAGTGTATTCATATCTCTTAAGCTATCGAATTCACTTGCATATTCTTCTTTTAATAAAGCCAAAAAAATCAATTGTTCTTTTGAGTTTAGTTCATTTTCTTTAAAAATAAGATCTATAACCATATCTTCTTTTGTTATTTTCTTTCTTTCTTCAACTCTTTTTTCAAGTTCTAATAATCTATTTTTAATTCTATTGATACCAGGTGAATTTCCAGTGACATTTTGTCTGATATGAGATAGTTTTTTATATAAATCTATTCTTGAAAATTGATCTTTTAGATACTCTAAATGATCCAAGTATGGTGTAATTTCCGGCAAAACGACTTCTAGCTTACCCTCCTCTAATATCTTGAGAAATGAAGAGCTTATCATGACAGAACTATTTAACAATTCTAAATTTGAAACTTCTGAAGTATTGGTGCTTAATAGATTTTCCTGAGTAATCCAACCTTGTTCCATCAAGCTTTTTACCGAAGGAAGGTACTCTAGATATTTATAATGGCTCTCTTTGAAATTATTTTTAAGCAAATCTGTAACCAGGGTGTCTAGTGAGCCTTCAACATACTCTTTTGTTAAGTACTTTAGTATTTTGGCTTCATCGATTGAGGTCTTTAAATATTTAAAGACCTCCGTTTTTTCTATATTTTTATTTTCTAAAAAATCTATAATATAATTTATATTCATTTTTATCTAGAGAAATCTCCTTTAGCTATTTGTTCTTTTAGTACTCTTTTTAAAACCTTGCCTGTTGCATTTTTGGGCAACTCTTCCACGATATATATTGATTTTGGCAATTTGAAATTTGCTAGATGTGCTTTTAAATATTTTTTTATCTCTAACTCTCTTAAAACAACATCCTCTTTAGGTTCGATAAATGCAACAACATCTTCATCATTTTCCTCATTTTTTATGCCAACTACTGCGGCACTTTCAACTCCTTCAAACTTGGCCAACCACTCCTCGATTTCTCTTGGGTAAATATTTATGCCTTTTGAGATAATCAAATCTTTTTTTCTATCTACTATATATATGTATCCTTCATCATCAATCTTTCCTAAATCTCCTGTTTTTAACCAACCATTTACAATGGCTTCATCAGTTGCATCGGGATGATTTAGATATCCCTTCATAACATTGTCGCCTTTTACAATTATTTCTCCAATGTCTTCTCGAGAGAGCTCGACCATCTCTTCATTAACTATCTTAACAACATAACCAGGGAAAGCAGGGCCCACCGATAAAGGTTTTTGCTTTTCAAGTCTATTTGCAGCAACAACAGGGGAACATTCGCTAAGCCCGTAACCTTCTATCAGTGTTGATTTTTTAAACTTTTTATTAAATTCATCAAGTGATGCCTCACTAAGAGGAGCTCCACCGGATATAAAAAGCCTTACTTTATGAAAAAACATAAAATACCAAGGTATCTTTGCTTTTAAAAGTGCATTATAAAGTGTTGGGACTCCCAAAAATACCGTTACTCTCTTTAGAAGTACTTGTTTTAAAACATTGGCAAATGGAAATATAGATTTTACAATAACTATTGATGCACCTGCATACAAAGGTAATAAAACCGAAGTTGACAGAGTAAAAGAGTGAAACATTGGCAAAAAAACTATAAATCTATCACTCTGCTTTACGCCGTATACTTCAACTGCACCAACACAATTTGAAAGAATATTTCTAAAGCTGAGCATCGCCCCTTTTGGTCGTCCTGTTGTGCCTGAAGTATATATAACACAAGCCAACTCATCCAATGTTGGAAGTTTTTCACTCTCTTCTTCATTATCAACAGTAGCATCCATTTCGGCAAAACTATAGTTATTTTCATCCAGATCATCATATTTATCTGTCCAAACAACCTTTTGTATCGTCGTGGTTTCAAGCAAATTTTTAGTCTCTTTTGCAAAAGAGGGGGAACATATCAATAGTTTTGCTTCGCAATCATTTACGATAAATTCAAATTCACCTTTTTTTAAAAAGTTATTTATAGGAACCGCGACGGCTCCTATCTTCGTAATTGCAAAAAACGAGACAATAAACTCGATAGAGTTACCAATAATCATGGCAACTCTATCTCCTTTTTTTATCCCGCTAAATTCTAAAAATCTAGCAAAAGTATCAATATCTTGCTTTAACTTTAAATTAGATATCTTTTTATCATCCAAGAAAATTGCAATCTTTTTAGGATTGATTTTCGCATTATTTTGAATAATTTCATAAAAATTTTGATACTTATACTCAAGCATTTTAGAACCTATATTTAAATGATGCTGTCAAAAGATGGGCTCTGATTTTTGTAAATGTTCCAACCATACCTTGTATATTTGTATCAGATGCATTGATAGTTCTGTCTTTTTTGCGGTCATATAAGTATCCCATACCAAAAGTGATTTTATTGCTATATTTATATTCAAACCCTATTGAATATAGTTTTGCATCTGCACTAGGAAGCTCAAATCCAAGTGTAGAAGATGGTATCGGAGTCTTGTCTATAGCAAATCCTGCCATCAACTTCAGCTTATCATTATACTGATGGGTAACTCCTATACGATAAGCATTGCTGTCTTTCCAGTTCTTCCTGATTGGATCATCAAATGAGGGAACCAAAATAGCCGGGATTGGACTTTTATAGTTAAAATCCAAATCTTTATATTTTGACCAGTATGTTCTATCAAATTCAAATTCAACAGTTGTTTTACCGTTAAATGTATATGAAGCAGACAGAGCCAATACAGCAGGAAGAGGCACAGTAACGCTAGCCCCTCCATCATATACTTTTGTACCACTAACATATAATTTTGAATTTCCTTCCTCTTTTATATCAACATTTGACCTGTAAGTCAAAGCAACTGTTGCCTCTTTTACCGGCTTATACGACAAGGCTAGATTGTAGCCAAATTCGATAGTATTGCCTTTTAAATCTCTTTGCACATCTTTACCTATTAGAGAGGCGTCACTCTTTACAACACCTGAACTATATATCACCCTTAAACCACCGCCTATAGAAAATTTTGGTGTTAGAGCATACGAAAGGACAGGATTAAATTCAATTATCTCTAAAGTAAACTCTTGTGCATAGGCTTTTTGAAATGGTGTTTCCCATCTTTTAGATAGTCCTCCGGGTGCTGTTACACTAAGTCCATATCTAAAACCATTGTAGTTTTTTGATGTTAAAAACAGAGTTGGTACAAAAAACTGTTCGGTTTTAGATGTTCCATTTGCCGGAATTCCTGCAACTGTACCAGTATAATCCAATTTTGGCAGATTTATATAGGTAAAATCGCCCTCCAAAAGAAGAGAGTCTTCATTGAAACTCATATTTGCAGGGTTATAGTATGCGCTATCTGCCCCATTTGCATTTGCCACATATGCACCACTGAGAGCCACACTATTTGCGGATTGCTCAGGTATTCTCCAGCCACTTGCCAAGAGCATACTGCCAGTTAGTAAACTTAATGCCGTAAACTTTAATATTCTATTTTTCATTGTATTACTCCACTTCTGATATCTGAAAACCATTTAATTGCCACTCCATAAGCAACGCCACCACATCTTTGATGCACGAAAGGTGCTGTCGCAGTAGCTAGCGGGATCTTGTTGGTTGGAATAGATGTTATATTTACATCTGATACACCATTTGCCCTAAATGTATCATATGCCTTTTTTGTAGCGATTGTATATGGTATGATTTCATCATACAAACACTGTATGAGATTTATCTTTGCTTGTGGCGCCCAATCATACACACTGTTTTGTGCAAATCTGACTCTTGTTGGATTATTGAAATTACCTTGATAATCATTGATAAAACTATCATTAAAAAGCTCATTTGTATAGTGAGTGTTAAATCCATAATCCCCGTTTGCAACATCAGCCAATCCAAGCGCTACATGTATAGGCACCGCATCATAATCTCCGCCAAACAAATCTACATTATTAAATACATTTGGCTTAACAACCAAATCAGATATATTAATATCATCATAAGCTTTACTGTATGAACTTGCGATTTCAGCCAAAAATGCTGGATAAACCATCTTCATACTTGCATTTAGATCAAATGCTGCCAAACCCTCAACATCATAAGGTCCTGCCATAGGAGCAACACCTTTGACATGAAACTCGGAACTATGATTTTCCTGTATATCTTTAGCAAGAGCCATAGTAACATATCCGCCCTCTGAGTAACCACTCAGATAGAGTTGTCCGTTAAACAATATATGATTATCAGTCATATATCTCATACTTGCTCGAATCATATCCAAAGATGCCTGAGCTGATTTTTTCATAATATATGGATGTGTTTCTCCTTTTGAAGCTCCGTATCCCAGATAATCAGGCATGATAGAGACAAAACCGGCATAACCACTCACCAAAAGAGCTGTCGAATAGTAATGTTGTGTTTTTTCCACATTTGTTGGAGCTTCACTGTCTAAAAAGATTGTTCCGTGATTATCACAAACAGCTGAGAGTGAGAATGTTTTACCTATACTTGCCAAATATGCTTTGTAAGCATCTGTAGGAGTCGGTATAACCAAAAGACCTGAGGCATCTACCTCGTCACCTTGCATGTTTGTTGTTGTATATGTTAATTTTATGGCTTTATATGCAAAAGCATTTGTTGCATTTGCATCAATCTTAGCCTTGATGATATTTAACATATAAGAAGCATTTATATCATCCATCTCCACAGCACTGACCAGATTACTACCTACCGAATTAGCTCCATCATTTCCAGAACCGCCACAACCACTGAAAATTATGGTTACACCAACCATAATACCAACCAACAAAAGTCTATACATTTGTTTCATACAACTCTCCTATTAAATTTATTTTTCAACCAAACTATACAAGAGTTTTATCTCTTGTTCCCAAATGTTTTCATCTATCGTTTCTAATATCATAGGTATATCATCAATTCTTTCGTCATTCATGATCAATCTAAATGCTTCGAGACCAATTTTACCTTTGCCGATAGAGTCATGCCTATCTACTCTACTTCCTAAATCTGGCTTAGAATCATTTAGATGCATACCCGCTAAATACTTAAATCCAACAATTGTATCAAATTTTTTCATAGATTGTTCATAAGTCTCTTTATTTCTTATATCATAGCCTGAGGTAAAAAAGTGACAAGTGTCCAAGCAAACCCCCACTCTGCCCTTGTCTATGCAATTTTCTACCAAATACCCCAAGTGTTCCAATTTGTAACCTAAGTTGCTTCCTTGGCCAGCAGTATTTTCAATGACAAGTTTTACATTTTTAGTTTTTCTTATGGCTTCATTCATGGATTGACTTATAAACTCTAAGCATTGCTCCTCGCTAATCTTCTTTAAATGACTTCCGGGGTGAAAGTTTAATTTATCAAGTCCTAGCTCATCGCATCTGTTTAATTCATCTATAAAAGCTGTAAGTGATTTTTCTCTTTTTTCTACTTCAGGATGTCCGAGATTTATAAGATAACTGTCATGAGGCAAAACATGCTTAGGTAAAATTCCTGATAATTCAAGATTTGCTTTAAATTTTGAGATAACCTCATCATCAAGTGGTTTTGCAACCCATTGTCTTTGATTTTTAGTAAAAAGTGCAAATGCTTTTGCACCAATTTTCATGGCATTTAAAGGAGCATTAAAAACCCCTCCGCTTGCACTTACATGTGCACCGATATATTTCATTTTATTGTCCCCTTTTTACGGAAGTGAATTCCGAAAAAATTCCTCGCGACTGAAGCACGAAGCTGACGCTTCTGTAATTTCATTTTATTGTCCCCTTTTTACGGAAGTGAATTCCGAAAAAATTCCTCGCGACTGAAGCACGAAGCTGACGCTTCTGTAATTTCATTTTATTGTCCCCTTATAATCTGTTTAATTTTAATAAGATATGATTCTTTTTGTCTCTAAAATAGATACTTTTGTTAGTTACCTTATATATTATATTATAATTTTTTGTTTTTATATTTTGTTCGAAACCATCTTCTGTTTTGGTTTTATCAATTCCACCGTATATCTCTTTTTTATCCAATATATCATCTAGGAGATTTGGATAGTGAGTATATCCAAAAAATCTCTCATTAAAGTCTAATCTGCTTGTACAATGTCCATTTATACAAGCTCTGTTCGTAAGCTCTACATGTAGCACTAAAGACCCCGCTGAAAATATCTGAATACTCTTATAATTATCTGCTTTTTTTATAAAACCGCTATCTGCGATAGCTATATCTTTTGTTTTTATGACTATTTTATAAGGAGCTGAAAAATTTATATTGTACTTGGGAGCACAGGATGTTAAAAAAAGAATTAATACAAAAAATGACAAATTTCTTAGCATTTATACTCTTTTGCTCTTTTGTTTCTAAAGTAAGTCCCAAGCTCAGCACTAAGCATTCCAAAAAGTATCAAAAAGGCACCCTCAAGTTGTATTGAATTCAAAAGTTCTCCCGCAAATAAATATCCAAATACTCCTGCACTCACAGGTTCAAGCGTAAAAATTATAGCAGTTTTTGCCGGAGTTGTATATCTTTGCATCGCAGTTTGAACACCAAATGCAAAAACCGTAGCAAATAAAACAGTAGCTATCAAAGCTTCGATAAAAACAGTATCTACGCTATGAGGTATAAAAGTACCATTAAATAACAATGCGGCAAAAAACGAAAGCACAGCCACTACAAAAAGCTGAATCGTAACTAGCAAAAATACATCATATTTTTTAGAGTACTTATCTGTAAAGACGATATGAAAAGCAAAAGCAAAAGCACAGATAAGCGCATAACTCTCTCCCACTCCAAAACCCAATCTTCCTCCACTTGTCAAAAAATACAAACCAAAAGACGCAACAACTGCACCAAATACCGAATAAACTGAAGCTTTTTTTCTAAAAATCATATATAATAAAAAAGGGACTATTATAACATTTAAGCCAGTTAAAAATGCCACTGTTGAAGATAGAGTGAGAGTCAAGCCAAAAGTTTGAAAAGCAAAACCCGTAAACATAAAAAAGCCAAGAAGCAAACCGGCTTTTAGTGTCTGCAAATCAATATGCAAAATTTTTTTATAAGTGATAGTTGCCATCAATAAAGATGATAAAAAAAATCTCCAAAATAAAAATACATAAACAGGAGTTTTATTAACAGCGTCTTGAACTATAAAAAAAGTACCGCCCCAAGCGAGTGCCACTAAAAAAAGTGAAAAATCAGCACC
>JAJRPV010000030.1 GCA_024280575.1 Campylobacterales bacterium | reverse complement strand
TACGCCCATAATCTTCAAACCATATGCAACATTATCAAAAATACTCATGGGAAATGGGGTTGGTTTTTGAAATATCATTCCTACTTTTTGTCTCAGTTTTATAAATTCATTCTCTTTTTTGATATTTAATATATTTTCCATCTTATCGGTTTTAACATTTAAGAGATTAATTATGCCATCATATTTATTGCCGGCATATAAGTCATGAATTCTGTTCATCGCCCGCAAAAGCGTGGATTTTCCACATCCACTCGGTCCAATGAGTGCAGTTATTTTATTTTTCTTAATAGGCAAGTTTATACTTCTAAGAGATGGAGCATCTGCTAAGGCATAGGTAAAACTAAATTTTTTTATATCCATTATCAATTTTTGTGACACATTTTTTCCTTGTATATTCCGACTTCTCTCATAGCCCTTGTGTGAGGCTCAGACCGCAGGGAGGATTTGCCTCTAAGCAAGAGTCATGAGAGAAGTCTGGTTATTTTTTATTTCTAGTTATAAATTTTCCGCTTAGGTTAATAAACAAAACCAAAACTGTTAAGATAAATGAAGCCGCCCATGCCAAATCTCTACTACTTGCTTCAACATCATTTGCCAAAGTATAAATACTCACGGTCAATGACGGAAAAGCATGAGTTAAATCTAGTGAAAAATAGTTACTCGTCTGAGAAGTAAAAAGCAAAGGTGCAGTCTCTCCGATAATCCTGGCAATTGCCAGTAAAATTCCTGTCATTATACCGACTTTTGCCGATCTTATAACTATATCAAATATGACTTTATATTTACTTGCTCCCAAAGCAATACCGGCTTCTCTAAGCTCCTTTGGAACTAAGGAGAGCATACTGTCTGTTGTACTGATAACTATTGGAATCATCATGATAGAAAGTGCGATTGCTCCTGCAAAACCACTCGTATGCCCAGATGGCACCACTACGACAGCATAAACAAATGCCCCTATGACAATAGAAGGTGCGGACATCATGATATCACTTAAATTTCTGATTATATTTGGGTATTTACCTCTTCCGTATTCTCTTATATAAATTCCCGCAATCATACCTAGTGGAATCCCCACAATACTTGCTAATCCTACTAGTATAAATTGACCTATGATGAGATTTCTAAGTCCTCCATTTATCAAGTCGTTGACAAACAAAGAAAAATGAAAAGAACTTATCCCTTTTATAAAAAGAGTTGTGAGTATCCACCCTAAAAACACTATCCCAAGAATTGCTGAAAGAGTACAAAGAGACAAAACAATCTTATTAATTAATAATCTTTTCACGCATTTTCCTTTCTAAGAAAGTAAAACTTTGCAAATGAGATAACGGCAAAACTAAGAATGAATAAAACAAATGCCAAATAAAATAAGGAACTCATGCCAAGTCCACTAGCTTCACCAAAGTTATTTGCCAAAGCAACCGGTATAGATATGGTGGGATCTGTTAGTTTATGAGGCAATTGGAAGATAGAGCCTATAAGGAAAGCAACAGCCATCGTTTCCCCTAAAGCTCTGCCTAAAGATAAAATAATTGAGCCGATAATGCCTACTTTGGAGTAAGGGAAAATAACATCTTTTATGACTTCAAATTTAGTAGCACCAAGAGCATAAGCCGATTCTTTCAAGACATCTGGAGTTGTATTCATGCTGTCTCTTGTGATTGCTGCCATAAATGGAAGTATCATAACGCCAAGCACCAAGCCGGCAGTCAAAAGCGAAACTTGAAAACCTCCAAACAAATCAGCCACTAAAGGAGCAAAATAGTACAATCCCCACATACCAAAGATGATACTAGGAATAGCAGCTAGTAACTCAATAGCCCCTCCAACAATTTTTGATATATTTGTAGGGGCAATTTCGGCTAAAAATACCGCTATCCCCATAGCAATCGGTAGTGAAAATGCAAGTGCTATTATCGTGGATAATATTGTTCCGATTATCGGCACTAAACCACCATAAATTGTTTTTGTTGTGGAATTTGTATTTAATTCATCATCCATAGGTATCACATCATCATCACTAAAATCATTTTCAACTACGCTGTCATCTTGATTTACATTTGTATTTTGTTTGACTTGATTTGTTGGACTTGCTATCACTACTTCTTTATTCCAAACTGGATTTGTTATGAAATTAAAACCAAATTCACTCATAGCAGGTTTTGCTGCAATAAAAAGCGATATAAAAATACCAATTAAGATAATCAGCACTAAAGTCGCACTGCCAAAAGATATCTTTTGAAAAATTTTTTCCATCATTTCTCTTTTTAAAAATTTGTGTTATTGTATGTAAATTTGGTTACAATTTGGTTACAAAGTAGAAAAGCCACTCTACATGTAGAGGTAGAATGGCTTATGCAATAAAGGTTATTTTATACCTTTTGAACTCCAGTAAGTTCTGATTTTTGAAGTTAAACTTTTTGGTAATGGAACAAAACCCAAGTTTGAGGCGATATTTGCACCATTTTTGTATGACCAGTCATAAAAAGCCGTAACTTTTTTATCCATTGATGCTTTTTCTTTTGGAAGCAGTATAAAAGTAGCTGCAACTATCGGGTAAGATTTTGCACCAGCAGGGTCAGCTATGATTGCATAAAAATCTTTTCTTGGGTCGAAACTGGCTTTTGCAGCACTCTCTTGAAAACTTTTAAGTTCTGGTTTTATATAGTAACCTTCTTTGTTTTCCACTGTCGCCATCGCGATTGCATTTGATTTTGCATCAGCATAATCCATATAACCGATACTGTACGGAGTTTGCTTTATTAAACCGCCAACACCTGGATTTCCTTTACCGCCTATATGATGGTCTCCTGGCCATGTTACTGATTTTTTAGCACCAAAAGCTTTTCTCCACTCAAGATTGCTTTTTGATAAATAATATGTATAGTTAAAAGTTGTACCGCTCGCATCACTTCTATGAACAAAGGTCAGTTTTTTATGAGGTAATTTTGTCATTGGATTTGACATTTTGATTAGTTTGTTATCCCAGAACTTTATATGTCCTAGAGAAATTTCAGCAATTGCAGCTCTGCTTAGTTTGATATTTTTTACATTTGGGATATTGTATGCCATCACAATAGCACCGACAACTGCCGGAAATTGATAAAGACCGTTTTTCTTAAGAACTCTTGGAGTCAAAGGCTTGTCACTTCCTCCAAAATTTGATTGTCTCGCTTCAATATGCTTGATACCGGCACCTGAGCCCTCACTAATATAATCAATCTTTACGCCAGTTGCTTTATTGTAAGCTTTTATCCAGCCTTGATATACGCTATATGGGAAAGATGCTCCACTTCCTTTAAAATCTGCCGCATTTAAAGATGCTGCCGCAACTAAACCTGCTATTGCTATAGTAGCTATTTTTTTCATTGTTTTTCCTTTGTGAAATATTTGAACAATGAAATTATAAAAGAAGTTGATTACAATTTGGTTACAGGCTGATTTACCTAGATTTCTTTCATAGCTCTTGCGTGAGGCTCAGACCAACGGGAGGATTTGTCTCTAAGCAAGAGTTATGAAAGAAATCTAGGAAACACACCTTATCTAGTGCATCTTTCAACTAAATAAAATATCGATTTATAGTCAAGTCCACTGTGTTCGCTCAAACCTATCTCACAGGTTTTACTTGTTGAAAAGGCATATTTCACATCTTTTGGAATTTCTTCCTTTAGATGCCTAAGGGCTGATTTGTTAAGCTCAGGAAATGTAAAACCTCGATCTCCTGCAAAACCGCAACATGTAACACTT
>JAJRPV010000029.1 GCA_024280575.1 Campylobacterales bacterium | reverse complement strand
TTAGGGGTAAAATTTGAAATTTTATAGTTATGAAGAATTTAAAATAGATGTAAATTTATTGGCTCATGAGATAAAACCATACAATCCGGATGTGATTTTAGCGATAGCAAGAGGCGGTATGACGCTTGGGCATTTTTTGGCTGAAGCTTTAGAGATGAGAGATTTATATTCAATCAACTCTATTCATTATGAAGAAACCAGAAAGCTAGATACTATAGATATTTTCAATATGCCAGATCTCTCGAAAGCAAAAAGGGTAGTTATCGTGGATGATATCATAGATAGCGGCGAAACCATGATCGAGATAAAAAAGGTTATAAGTGCAAAATATCCGGAACTTGATATAAAAGTGGCATCTGTGTTTTATAAAGATAAAGCTTTATTGCACCCAGATTTTAAGGCTAGAGAAGCTACAGAGTGGATAGAATTTTTCTGGGATTTTGAGATAGACAACTATAAGTAAGTACCTAACCACAAGAGGAGCAAAAACTCCTCTTCTCCAAGGAAAGAACATATGCTCATCTTAGATGTGTATGATATTAAAACAATAGTACAAAAAACAGGTTTTAAAGATTTCTTTTTAGAATTAATCGATATTTTAGAAAATTATTATAAAAACTGGGATAATTTTGACAAGATGCCCAGAATTGCTACGTATTTTCCTTATGGTGTTTTGGAATTGATGCCAACAAGTGATGAGGAATTTTACGCTTATAAGTATGTGACAGGACACCCAAGAAATCCCAATTTTAACAAAACTACAGTTATGGCGACAGGACAACTCTCTGAGATAAAAACGGGCGAGCCTCTTTTGATTTCCGAGATGACACTTTTAACAGCACTTAGAACAGGAGCTACTTCTGCTATGGCTGCCAAGTATTTGGCTAGAAAAAACTCACATATTTTGTGCCTAATAGGAACAGGAGCACAAAGTGAATTTCAAACTTTGGCTTTTGACACGCTATTTAATATAAAAGAGATTAGATATTTTGATATAGATTCTAAAGCTATGGATAAATATCAAAAAAATATCAAAAAATATGGGTTTAATCTGTCACAGTGTAAAAATGCAAAAGAAGCAGTAAGAGGAGCAGATATAGTTACTACGATAACCGCCGATAAGAAAAATCAAACTATTTTAACCAGTGATATGATAGAAGAGGGTATGTTTATCAATGGTGTTGGCGGAGATTGTCCTGGAAAAACCGAAATGAGCAAAGATGTTGTAGAAATGAGCAGTGTTTTTGTCGAATATTTACCACAGACAAAAATAGAAGGTGAGATACAGCAAGTAAGTGATGATTTTCCAACTACCGAACTGCATGAAGTCATAAGAGGCTTAAAAGAAGGCAGAAAAAGCGATGAAGAAGTAACTCTTTTTGATTCCGTCGGTTTTGCTATCGAGGATTTTTCAGTGCTTAAACTTGTTTATGAATTAGCTAAAAAATACAATATAGGAAAAGAGTTGGATTTAATACCCATCATGAAAGATCCAAAAGACCTTTTTGTCTCTTTTGAAGATTGATTTATGTCAAATGCAAAAATTAGACTCATAGAAGTCCCTTCAGATATCGCCGGAGCAAAAAGTGGCGCAAGTATGGGTATAAATGCCTTGAAATTATCTAGTATGCACGATGGATCCAAATATTTTGAAGAATTTCCGTCTATCGTTATAGAAGATGAAAATAGGGCAGTATATGATGGTACTACATACAAGTGTGCCAAATATATAGACAAAGTAAGCATGGTTATCCAAAGAGTGGCCAAGGAAGTCAAAAGGATAAAAGATGATGATCTTTTTCCTATTATAATGGCAGGAGATCACTCTACATGTGCCGGTACGATGGCAGGGCTAAAGATGGCATATCCAGATAAAAGAATAGGAGTAGTTTATATAGACGCACATGCGGATTTTCATACACCTTTCACTTCGCCTTCGGGAAATATTCACGGAATGCCTTTGGCGATTGCGACAAACATAGACAATAAAGAAAAAAAAATCAACAATCCGACCGAAGAAGAGTTGCAATATTGGAGTAAGCTAAAAAATTTAGCCGGAGGTAAAAGGATGATAAATCCGGAAGATATAGTTTTTGCTCCCTAAGAGATTACGAAGAAGCAGAAGATTTTATCCTGAGAAAATATAAAATTAAGAATTATACAACTATAGATATTACCTATTTAGGCATAAAAACAGTTGTAGAAAATATTTTTGAAAAACTTTCTCATTGTGATCATATTTATGTCTCTTTTGATGTGGATAGTATTGACCCACTCTATATACCGGGAACAGGAACGCCGGCTCACGGAGGGCTAAGTTTTGAACAGGCGCTGGAACTAAATATGGAACTCATAAAAAACTCAAAGGTCTGTTGTTGGGAAAGTGCGGAGATAAATCCAATACTAGACAAACAAAATATCTCAGGCAAATACTCTTTTGAAATCCTTGATTTAGTTACAAAGAGCCTCATAGAAAATTACTAAAAAAACGGTATAATAATATTGCAAAGGATTTTTATATGATTTTAATGATAGACAATTATGATAGTTTTACTTATAATATTGTTCAATACTGTTTGGAGTTGGGTGCGGATTTAAAAGTTATTAGAAACGATGAGTTAACTATACAGGAGATAGAGGATTTGAATCCTGAGAAAATTATAATATCTCCAGGGCCTGCCACTCCAAATGAAGCCGGTATCAGTCTCGAAGTGATAGAGTACTTTAAAGACAAATTGCCAATCTTGGGTATTTGCTTAGGACATCAAGCTATAGCTCAGGTTTTTGGTGGAAAAGTTGTAGAAGCGAAAAATATGATGCATGGTAAAACTTCAAAAATACACAAAACCCATGATACTTGTATATTTAATGGCTTACCTCAAGAATTTACTGCGACCAGATATCATTCATTGACGGTTCAAGATAGAGATTTGCCCCAAATTATCATTCCTACTTCTTATAGTACGGATGATAACGAAATAATGTCGTTAGAGATAAAAGATAAAAATATATATGGAGTTCAATTCCATCCAGAGTCGATACTGAGTGAATATGGATATGAAATATTGGACAATTTTTTAAAATTATGAAAGAAAATTTTCAGCTAGCCCTAATTTTACTGCTAAGTTCAGTTTTTTTAGTGCTTGAGACAAATTCTATTTCTATTTCAGCAAATGAAGCAGAAATATTTTTTCATGGAAATGGAATAGTGCATTTCCTTTCACATATGTTTATTGGCGTTCTAGGGCAAACCGATTTGGCTCTAAGATTACCGTTTATCATATTAAATATTTTTTCACTATTCTTGATTTATAAAATTGGAAAGCTATTTTTAAAGCGTAAAATAGATAGAATTTTTTCAACTGCTATATTTGCGCTATTACCGGGTATAAATTCAGCTGCACTTTTGGTAAATCCAGCCTCTTTAATCATATTTTTGACACTATTTTTTGTATATCTCTACATGTATAACTATAAAATTTTGTCATATTTACTTCTTATTTTAGTGCTTTTTATAGATAACTCGTTTTCTATTTTGTATTTATCTCTCATATTTTATGCTATATCAAGAAAAGATAAGAAACTCCTGATTTTTTCTTTGGCACTTTTTAGTATTTCTATGTATCTATACGGATTTGATGATGGTGGAAAGCCAAAAGGGTATTTTTTGGATACTTTTGGAGTATATGCTGCTATTTTTTCTCCCTTTCTGTTTTTGTATTATGTGTATGCTCTATACAGGATTTTGATTAAAGAAGAGAAAAATCTAATTTGGTATATATCTTTTACGGCATTTGTGTTTTCACTGCTTTTGTCATTTAGGCAGAGAGTTCATTTGGAAGATTTTGCTCCGTATGCCACACTTGCAATTCCACTCATGGTAAAAGTATTCTTTAACAGTTACAGGGTAAGGCTTCCTGAATTTAGAAAATGGCATAAAGCTATATTGACTTTTATCATACTCACTTTGATTGTTAATACATTTTTTATATTTGTAAATAAACCACTTTATATATTTTTGTCAAATCCAAAAAAACATTTTGCATACAAATATCATGTGGCAAAAGAGCTAGTAAAAGATTTAAAATCAAAAAATATCAATGAAATTAACATACAAAATAAGAGCTTAGCAATAAGATTAAAATTTTACGGAATAAAAAATGGTGGAAAAGAAATATTAACAAGAAATAAAATAAATGATAAAAAAGCCGATATTATAAAAATAGCATATTATGGTAAGTTGGTTGAAAAATATTATATCTATAAAGAGTAAACGATGAAAAAAGCATTTACAATGATCGAGTTAGTTTTTGTCATAGTAATAGTAGGAATAATATCAGCTATGATAGCCCCAAATTTCCAAGGAAACAGCCTAAGACAAGCCGCAGACCAAGTGATAAGTCACATAAGATACACCCAGCATTTGGCAATGATGGATAATAAATTTGATCCAAACGACACAACTTGGTTCAAAGAAAGATGGCAGTTATTTTTTTCAAAAACTACTAGTGGAAGTAATAATTTATGGACTTATTCTATTTTTTCCGATAATAATCATGATGGCAATCCTAACGAGGTTGAATTAGCTAGTAATCCATTAGATTCAACTAAGCGTCTAACAGGCGGATATAGTGGGACAGTAGAATATGATGAGCCAGAAGCTACAAAAAAATGCTATTGGGTAAAGAATATGGAATACTAAATGTAGATTTTTTAGGAGGTTGCGCAGCTCCAAGCAATCAAGAAAGAATTTCATTTGATTACCTAGGAAGAGTATTGTATAAAAACTTAGGAGGATCATCTCCGACTAGTGGATTAACTACCCCATATAAACGGAATAATGAAAATAGATTAATACAGTCTAGATGTCTTATCGTTTTATGTAATAAAGTTGATTGTTCAGATAAAAATGTAACAATAGCTATTGAGCCAGAGACAGGTTACTCGCATATTTTTTAATTCTTTTCCCCAATCCCCCACAACTCTAAGCAAACTCTAAGCATTGATTGTATATAATTTCGTCCTCGTTTGAGAGAACGAGTGTTTAAGACTCCCAATTTTAGGGATTCTAAGTTCATTAATTTTTACAATGTTAAATTATTCAATCTTTGAAATCTAAATAAGC
>JAJRPV010000028.1 GCA_024280575.1 Campylobacterales bacterium | reverse complement strand
TGCACTCTCGCTTAGGTTTTCCAATTTTGTATTTTCTATCTGCTTTATAGTTTTACCACTTTTTTCAAAGATTTGATTTACTCTTGCGTGTGCATAATTTATATAAAAAATCGGATTTGTACTATCTTGTTTTTTAAGCATATCCACATCAAATTCCAAGTGAGTATCTGCTTTTTTGCTTAAAAATATAAATCTCAAAGCATCTCTACCTATCTCTTGCGTGACATCACTCATCAATATAAAATTTCCGCTTCTTTTGCTCATCTTGTATGGCGCGCCACCTTTTAAAAGTGAAACCATTTGAGCTAGTATGATTTCAAGTTTACTCTCGTCATATCCTAAGAAATTGATAGCAGCCTTTACTCTTGCGATATATCCGTGATGATCGGCTCCCCAGATATTTATATATCTGTCATATCCTCTTTGGTATTTATTATCATGATAGATAATATCTCCCGCCAAATAGGTTGCTCTTCCGTCATCTCTGACTACGACTCTGTCTTTTTCATCACCAAAGTCACTGGATTCTATCCATATTTTTTCATCTTTTTTATAAGTTTTTTCATTTTTTTGGAGTTTTTCGAAGCTTTCATCCCATTTGCTATATAAGGATTTTTCACTCATAAATCTATCAAATGTTATGCCTATATCTTTTAGATTTTCCTCTATAAGAGAGAGCATCATATCTTTGCCCCAATCTGATAAAATCTCTATATTTTTTTTATCTTTAAAGATATCTTTATTGAAATCTTCACTTGCTTTTTTTGCCAAATCTACTATATACTCGCCTCTATAATACTCATCCGGCCAATCCACTTTTTGTTTTAAGATATTTTCCTGCCCGGCTAAAAATATAGACAATCCCAGTAAATCTATCTGATTTCCTGCATCATTCACATAATATTCACTATCCACTCTATATCCGAGATGTCGTCCAAGCCTGCAAAGCGTATCGCCTATGACGGCTCCTCTAGCATGCCCTATGTGAAGCGGTCCCGTAGGATTTGCACTTACAAATTCCAATAAAATTGATTTGTTGTTTTTGGCTTTTGCATACTCGACTTCGTGAGTAATCGCCCAGGTTGTGTATTCGTCTAGAAAAGATTCGCTTAATTTAAAATTCAGATATCCCTTAAGAGCGTTAACCTCTTCAAAGATATCATTTTTTTCAAATTGTTTAGCCAATTCATCTGCGATTTGTATAGGAGATTTTCTAAACTCTTTTGCAAGTGAAAATGCAACAGGCGTTGCGTAGTGTCCAAAAGAGAGATCTTTGGGCTTTTCTAAAACGAACTCTCTTCTTAACTCATTTTTTATATTTTCAGTTATTTTTTTTTCAAATTTCCTAGCCTTAGGCTTTTGTATTATCTTCTACCGGTTTTGTATCTGCGGTTTTCACATCTACATCTATCTCTTCTTTGTTTTCATCTTCCTTGATTGCCTTCTTAAAATCTTTTATACCTGTACCTAGACCTTTGGCAAGATCTGGAATTTTTTTAGCTCCGAACAACAAAACTACTATAGCTAATATAACCAGTAATTCTGGCATACTTGGCATACCCATAATTTCTCCTTCATGTGTTTTTTAAAATTGGCATTATACCATTATTTTTTAAATAGTTCTCTTCTTTTTAAATCCAAGAGCTTATGAACTCTTCTGTATTTAAAGAAGAAATTCGATTCTTAGAAGCATTTGCGATAGAAACCAGACTTTCCAAGGTTTTATCAAAATAATCATTTATAAGCAAAAAGTCATATTCTTTTATCCTGGTCATTTCAGAAATCGCATTATTTAATCTTTTTTCGATTGATTCAGGCAAATCTGTCCCTCTTTGAACCAATCTCTCTTTGAGTACATCCAGACTTGGAGTTGTTACAAAAACAGAAGTTATGATATTGCCAAATTTTTCTTTTGCTATTTTATGCCCTTGAACATCTATATCAAATATAACCATCTTGCCGGCATTTAACTCTTTCAAGATAGGCTTTAATGATGTCCCATAGTAATTATCATGCACTCTTGCCCACTCTAGAAAATTGCCCTCTTCTATCCCTTTTCTAAACTCATCTTTGCTTATAAAAAAGTAATCTTTCCCTTCTATCTCACCATCTCTTTGTTCTCTCGTTGTGGTTGATATAGAGAAATATGTATTGTCAATTCTTTTAATCATCTCATGCATAAGTGTGCTTTTACCGGATCCGCTAGGCCCGGAGATAACTAATATACTGCCTTTCATTCTTGCTCTTCGTCAAACGATATGGAGATATTCAAAGTTAAACCTTTTAGCGCTTCTTTTATCTCATCTTTGTTTAATGTATTTTTAACATCTTCTTCTATTTTGGTTTGCAACTCTTCTTTTAACTGATTTACATCTATACCTTTGGTTTCATTTTCTTCTATACCAAATAAATCAATCAAATCTTCTTGCTCTAAATCTTCTATAGATGATTTTTCTATACCCGTATCTACTAAGTCATTTACTGTTTCTTCTTTAGTCGATTCAGTATCTTCAACTTCATCTTCGGATGTGTTTTCTGTATCTTCTTCTATATTTTCTTCTTGAATACTCTCAATTTCCTGAAATATCTCTTCAGGTTTTTTCGTATCTTCTACTTCTTGCACCAATTCATCAAATCCTGTATCTATATCGGGTTTAGCATCTTCCATATCATTGTTTTCATCTATTAGCTCTTCATCGTCTTCAATTTCTTCTTCCACTATTTCTGTTTCTTCATCTTCAATATCATCGACAAGTAATTGTTTCACCTCATCAATATCCTCACTATCTAATATTGACGGGCTTTTCTCAGTAAGAACATCATCCTTCGTATCTAGTTTAAAATCTTCATCATCCAGTTCATTAGATATGGATAACTCTTCCTCACTTAGTTCATCAACTACTTGCTCCACATCACTCTCGCTGGCAATATCATCTATCTTTGGATTATCCTCGCTTTCTAGTATCTCTTCGGTATCTTCTTGTAATTCTTCGAGTTCTTTACCGTTAGCGATTTCTTTGCCTTCGTCATCATGCAATCCATCATCTGGCATAGGCAAATCTAGACTGTCTAGTTCATCTAAATCCAGTGCCATCATCCCATCATTATCCAAATCTTCTTCTATCTTGTTTTCTACTCTATCTTTAATCTCATCTTTAATCTCTTTTTCTTCTTTTGATTTTTCTATCTTCTTTATCATATCAATAAAATCCGTAGGCAAAAAAGGCTTTTGTAAAAAATAATTCGCATAAACAGGTTTTGGTAATCCCTTTGGTCCTATATATATTATATCGCCTAAATTTCCGCTTTCTCTCAAAAGTAAAATAGAGTTTTCACTAACAGCTTCATTATCGGTTATCGTTACATCATAATTTTCATTTAAATCAAAATCATCACTTTTAAACTCTTCTATTTCGTAGCCATATTTTTTAGCACTTAAATTTATAAGTCTGGAAACTGCGGGATTGTTATTGATAAGAAGAAGGCGCATTATAACTCCTTGAAATTTTATACGATTTGCTATTTTATTACAATCTTAATTATGATTGCATTAAAGCAAGATAAATAGGTGATTTATAGCCTCTAAAAACTCTCTTTTGAACACCAACATTATCGAACCTATAGAGACAATTAAAACAACAAATCCAACCATAATTTTAACAGGAAAACCAACAACCAAAAGATTGAACTGTGGCATTGTTTTCATTAGCATTCCAAAAACCAAATCAGTAAGCAAAGACAAACCTACTATTGGAAATGATAAAATAAAACCATATACAAACATACTAGTAGTTGATTTAACGAGATATTTCCATAAATTTCCTCCCGGGTAAAAATCACCAAGCGGTAAAACATGTAATGATTTTGCTAAAAAAATCAACATAAGATGGTGTGCGTTAAATGCCAACAAAATTAACAAACCAAAAAGACTGAATATTTGCGATATGATTGGGGATGAGACTTTGGAGCCCGGATCAATAACACTCGCCATTGTAAAACCCATAACAAAAGATATTTGCATTCCAGCAATTTCCAACATTGCAAAAACTAGATTAAGTATTAAACCGGCGCTCAAGCCCATAAATAACTCACTGATGAAAACCAAAGAAATGCTATATATATTTATCTGAATATTTGGCATACTGGCAAACGGATAAAGAAACATCACCATAAATATAGCAAATGCCATTTTAATTGAAACGGGTATGGACATATGAGAAAAAAATGGGAAAAAAGCAAAAAGACCGGTTATCCTAGCAAAAAGGAGAAGGAGGAGAATAACATGATTTTGGCTAAGTAATTCTATCAGTGATTGCATAACAACTCTATAACAGCCCTTTAATGCTTAAATTTCTACTATATTTGCATCTTTTTGCCAATTCTTTTTCGTGGGTTACTAAAAAAAGCACACCTTCAACCTCTTTTACATATTCAAAAAGTATATCCATCACCTCGTTTGCAGTTTTTTCATCCAAATTTCCCGTAGGTTCATCAGCAAAGATTATTTTTGGTTTTTTAGTCAACACTCTTGCTATAGAAATTCTTTGTTGCTGTCCGCCTGAAAGTTCTCCAATTTTTTGATTTATAACTTTTTTTATTTTTAGTTTTTCTAGCAACTCATCATTGATGCTGTTTTTTGTCAAAATTGTAGAAAGTTCGATATTTTCATAAGCACTTAAACCTCGAAACAAATAGTGTGCCTGGAATATAATACCTATCTTTTCTCTTCTGATTTTTATAAGATCTTTTTTCTTTAATGAGTATATATTTTTATCGAAAAGCTTTACTGCTCCATTATCTGGTTTGAGCATAGTTGAACATATATGCATAAGCGTTGATTTTCCGCTTCCACTCATACCGGTTATTGACATTGATTCTGATTTTTCTAGAGTAAAACTTATATCTTTAAAAAGAGGATAATCAAAAGAGTGCGAAATACTTTGGGCTTCTATAAGGGGCATTTTTATCCTTTGTGTAGGACAGGAGGGAATGTGGAGCTTATGCCCCACATGTAAGTATCTAGACTATTTTAGTTGTTCTGCAACTTCACTTGCAAAATCACAACCTTTTTTCTCTAAACCTTCTCCTAATTCAAATCTTACATAATTTACTAGCTCTATTTTACCACCAAATTCTTTAGATTTTTCTTCTATCACTTGTTCAACCGTCTTTTTATCATCCATCACATAAAATTGACTTAAAAGCGTAAATTGTTGATCTAGCTGAGTATTGTCAGCTATAAATCTAGCAATTTGTCCCGGAACTATTCTATCCCAAATTTTCTCTGGTTTATTTTGAGCCTTAAGTTCTGCTTCTATATTCTTCTTAGCTTCTGCCATAACTTCATCAGTTAATTGAAGCATACTTCCAAAAAGTGGAACTTTTTTAAGAGGTTTTTTAAGTCTTGCTAGCTCTTCATTGTGTTTTTCAATATCAGCTTTAAGAGCAACTGTCTCTTTATCTATAAAATCAGGATCAAGCTCTTTGTAACTTATATAGCTAGGTTTCATAGCAGCTGCATGCATACAAAGTTGTCTGATAAATTCAGCACTTTTGCCAGCAACTTCTTCATTTTCACATTTGGCAGAGATTAAAACACCAACTCTTCCATTTGAGTGAGCATAACCATTTACAACACCATTTTCACCGGCTTTTATCGTAACAAATCTTCTTAGAACCAGATTTTCACCAATAGTTGCAATCTGAGAATTAAAATATTCTTCAAATTTTGTACCTTCTATCGTTGTATTCATCAATTCTTCAACGCTATCAACACCACTGTTCATAATATGAGTTGTAGCATTTTTTGTAAAATTTATAAAGTTTTCATTTTTTGCTACAAAATCAGTTTCAGAGTTTATTTCACTGATAGTAGCTTCTTTATGGCCTGGCTTAACTTCTACAGTTACCAAACCTTCACTTGCTAGTCTATCTGATTTTTTAGCTGCTTTACCTAGACCTTTTTCTCTCAAAACATCTACGGCTTTATCTATATCACCTTCAGTCTGTGTTAGTGCTTTTTTACAATCCATCATACCAGCACCGGTCATTTCTCTTAATTGTTTTACCAATTGTGCACTTATTGCTGCCATTATTTTTCCTCTGTATCTTCTTGTGATTCAACAACTTTTGCTGTCTCATCTTCGCTAGTCAGAACATCTTCACTAACAGCTTCTTCGATAATTTCTGCTTTTTCTTCTTCACTAGCAGGAATTTCTTCTTCTACTTCATCAGCTGCTGCATCTTGTTCTCTTATCTCTCTTCCTTCATTCATGGCTTCTGCCATTTCTCTACAAAAAAGTCTAACTGAACGAATTGCATAATCATTTCCGGGAATAGGAAGATCTACAAGGTCTGGATCACAGTTTGTATCTAATGGAGCTATAACTTTAATACCAAGTCTTCTAGCTTCTTGAACTGCAATTTTTTCTTTTACCGTGTCAATCACAAAAATCATCTCTGGTATTTTTTTCATATCTCTGATTCCGCCAAGATAATCCAAAAGCTTAGCTTTCTTTCTCTTAAGCATCAAAGCTTCTTTTTTAGTCAATAATTCAATCTGTCCGTCTGCTTCCATCTTTTCGATGATATCAAGTTTTCTGATTGATTGTTTGATAGTTTGATAGTTAGTAAGCATTCCGCCTAACCATCTGTGATTTACATACGGCATACCGCATTTTTCAGCATACTCTTTGACTGCACCGCTTGCTTGCTTTTTAGTACCGACAAATAGCATTGTCTGTCCCTCAGTCGCAGCATCTTTTACTACATTATAAGTGTATCTGAAAAAACGAAGTGTTTTTTGTAAATCTATAATATAGATATTTTTTCTTTCACCAAAAATGTATTTTTTCATTTTTGGATTCCATCTTCTAGTTTGGTGTCCGAAGTGTACACCGCATTCCAACAAGTCTTTCATGGCTACCATGAAGCTCTCCTTATGTTAATTTTTTGGTTTAGCCTCCATGCCCATCAACAGTTTTACCTGCAACCTTTATAGGATTGGCATGTGTGAGATATTAAACGAATAAGGATTATATATAAAAATTGTTTAAATTATGCTTCAAACTGTCGATATGTATATTATTAAGCATTATTAACGACGGAAATATAAATTTTAAGAATATTTCAACTTAATTTTAGATAGAGTTTTAATAACATTTACATAAATCAGGCTTTCAAGGGTGGCATTTTGGCAATGAAGAAAACATACAAAATATATTTAAATATAATTATGATGTTTTTGGTGTTTTTTTTATTGATATCTATCAATCAAGGACCTAAAATTATTTCCTTTTCCTTGTTGTCGGCAATTATGTTAATTTTACTTCTAAATCTAGTCAGACTTTTGAGAAATAAAGAAGATGATGAAATATCCAATAAGAACCCTAAACAAGCATATCTAGATGCTTTTGAAAATAGCTCTTCGCTAGCAAAATTTGATGCAGACTTTTCTCTTAATTATGTAAATAGATCCTTTTGCCAGCTAACTTTATGCTCAAAAGATGAGTGTATGGGAAAAAGATTAGATGATTTTCTCATAAATCAAGCTGATATTAAAAATGAAATTCATGAAACATTAAAATATAATCAATCTTGGGAAGGGGTTTTGTATCTAAAAATTCCTTTTGGCTAACAAGTATATATAAAATGCTCTATTGTTCCCATAGAGGATGATAAAAATTCTCTAAAAGAATATCTAATGATAGCGCACGATTTAACTGAATTGATGATTGTAAAAAAAGTGATACATGACAATACTTATGTTGACTCTCATACAAAATTGCCAAATAGAATGCAACTTATAAAAGATAAATTAAAGTTTAATAAAAGACAAAATTTAACATTGATTATAATAAATATAGATTCTTTCCAGGCAATAAACAGTATATACGGAAATGATTTTGGAGATGAAGCTCTCATAGGGACAGCGAAATGGTTACAAAACAATCTTCCTGTCAAAAATTCAAAACTATACAAATTTGAATCTGATGTTTACGCCATACTTATACCTTTTTCATATAAAGAAGACGATTTAGTAGATTATCTCACAAATGTCTCTAAGAAAATCTCAAAAGATGGTCTGCACTGTTTGAGTGTCAACATAAATATGAGTTTTACAATTGGTGCGGCGCAAGGTAAGATAAATCTTCTGAAACTTGCTTCCATCGCATACAAAGAAGCTAAAAAAGAGAAAAAACCTTATGTTATATATGATTTAAAAAGCAATAAAGAAGAAGAATATTTAAACAATATAAAAATGATTAATATATTAAAAAAATCTCTACATGAAGATTTGATAGTGCCATATTATCAGCCGATTATGGATATTAAAACGGGTAAAATAGAAAAATACGAAACACTTATGAGAATCAAAAAAGATAATGGCTCCATCTATTCTCCTGGTGATTTTCTTGAAATCGCAAAACATTCAAAACTATACTCACCTCTGTCAAGAAGCCTCATAAAAAAAGCTTTTGATAATTTTAAACACTCTTCAAATGAATTTTCTATAAATCTTTCATTTTTGGATATTTTAAACCAAACTACTATGGATTTTATCTTAAAATTACTAAACGAATATGATATCGGATCTTGGGCAGTATTTGAGATATTGGAAAGTGAAGGAATTGATAACTACGATATAGTCATTGAATTTATAGAAATGGCAAAATCTTATGGTGCAAAAATTGCGATAGATGATTTTGGTAGTGGGTATTCCAACTTTGAAAGAATAGTAAAACTACAACCAGATTACATAAAAATTGACGGAAGTATAATAAAAAATATTGATAAAAATGATGATATGAAAATAATTTCCCAAACTATTGTAGATTTTGCTAAAAAATTAGGAGTTAAAACTGTTGCTGAATATGTTCACTCTAAAAAAATCTTTGATATTATCTCTGGAATGGAAATTGATTATGCCCAGGGTTATTATATAGGGAAACCTTCTCCCCGCCTTATCTCTAAACCAAAAAATATCAAAACCATCATCTTTTAAACAACAGACTTTTCCCCGTCATATTCTTAAGCTATTTTTTTGATTTTACCGCTATAATTACCCAAATATTTAAATGTCAAACTGCTTAGGGGTGCTATAACAGGCTGAGAAAATACCCTCAACAAACCTGATCTGGATAATGCCAGCGTAGGAAAAGGAGAAAAACTACATGAATGAAACACTCAATAATCTTAAAGAAATCAACAAATCATATGTCCAAAATCTTCCAAATTCTAGAAAGATTTACGAAACCGGCAGCACTAAAGATATAAAAGTACCTATAAGAGAGATAACTCTAAGCCCAACTGCAAAAAGCGATGGAACTTTTGAAGAAAATCCACCTCTTTTTGTTTATGATACAACAGGTCCGTACACAGATCCAAATGCACAAATTGATCTACATGTAGGGCTTGAAAAATTAAGAGAAAAATGGATAACAGACAGAGGCGACACTGAAAAATTAAATGACTTCATCTCAACATATTTTCATAATAGATATACCGATAGCGACTTAGACACTCTTCGTTTTCCAAATATTCCAAAACCAAGACGAGCACAAAAAGGTAAAAATGTTTCTCAAATGCACTATGCTAGAGCGGGAATCATAACCCCTGAGATGGAGTTTGTAGCTATAAGAGAAAATTGTAAAGTTCACGAAATGAGAAAAAATAAACTTTTAGCAAGGCAACACAAAGGCATGAATTATGGCGCAAATCTTCCTGATATTTATACGCCGAAATTTGTACGAGATGAGATAGCTGCCGGACGGGCTATCATACCTGCAAATATCAATCATCCCGAATCAGAGCCCATGATAATCGGTCGAAATTTTATGGTTAAGATAAACGCAAATATAGGAAATTCAGCCACCTCATCTTCCATAGAAGAAGAAGTGGAAAAGATGATTTGGTCAACTAGATGGGGTGGGGATACTGTTATGGATCTTTCAACGGGAAAAAATATCCACGAAACAAGAGAGTGGATTATAAGAAATTCAGCTGTACCGATAGGAACAGTGCCGATATATCAGGCTCTTGAAAAAGTAAACGGAATCGCCGAAGATTTAACCTGGGAAGTTTACAGAGATACCCTTATTGAACAAGCTGAACAGGGAGTTGACTATTTTACGATTCATGCCGGAGTAAGACTTCATTATATACCGATGAGCGCCTCAAGACTGACCGGAACCGTCTCTCGTGGTGGCTCAATCATGGCAAAATGGTGCCTGCATCACCACAAAGAGAGTTTTTTATATGAACACTTCGAAGATATATGCGAAATTATGAAAGCTTACGATGTTGCATTTTCACTAGGCGACGGCTTAAGACCGGGCTCTATATATGATGCAAACGATGAAGCACAATTCGCGGAATTAGAGACCTTGGGAGAGCTGACAAAAATTGCATGGAAACATGATGTACAAGTGATGATAGAAGGTCCCGGACATGTACCAATGCATTTGATTAAAGAAAATATGGACAAAGAGTTGCAAGATTGCTATGAAGCTCCTTTTTATACTTTAGGGCCACTAACAACTGATATAGCTCCGGGATATGACCATATAACTTCGGCCATAGGAGCTGCTCAAATCGGTTGGTATGGAACTGCTATGCTTTGTTATGTTACACCAAAAGAACACTTGGGGCTTCCGGATAAAAATGATGTAAAAGAGGGGATTATTACTTATAAAATAGCAGCTCATGCAGCAGACCTTGCCAAGGGTTTCCCCGGAGCTCAAATAAGAGATAATGCCATGAGCAAGGCTCGATTTGAATTTAGATGGTACGATCAATTTAATATAGGATTTGACCCCGATAAAGCTATGTCATTTCATGACGAAGAACTCCCTACGGAGGGCGCTAAAATAGCACATTTTTGCTCTATGTGCGGACCGAAATTTTGCTCTATGAAAATCAGTCAGGATATCAGAGATTTTGCAGATGAAAAAGACATAAAAGATATAAATGAGGCTTTTAATGAAGGCATGAAAGAGCAATCTGAAAAATTCCAAAAGATAGAAAAAGAAACCATCGGCGGAATTTACCAAAAAGTATAATATAAAAATAGGGGTGACAAGATAATTTCTCACCCCACCCTGTTTTAATATTTAAGAGACTTCCTACACCCCTACATGTACGCATAACCAAAGAGTACCGTTTGCTGTTTCAAGCACCCTGTGAGGAGTATCTTTTTCTATGAGTAAAAAATCTCCTTTTTTCAAAATTACTTCTTTTTGATTGATTTGAAGCAATGCTTCACCTTCCACCAAGATTACCCATTCGTCATAATTTTGCCTATAAAGCTTTCCTGTTTGTTTGCTTGAACTAATAATTTTTTCTATCAAAATATCTCTATTTTCATATAGTTTTTCAAATATTTCACCGGTTTTGGGAATTTTTATATCATCAAAAAAATTCACAGCCTTATCGCTCCGCAAAATCTGCCCGTAACCCCATCTCTTCTGTATGAAAAATAATCTTTATCGCAACTCGTGCATATCGCAGAAATATCTATATTTTCTTTTATAATACCAATTGTTTGTATATCATCTTTACACTTTTGAACAATATCCAAATATATTTTACCACCCTCTACATGTAGGTAATTTTCAAAACCCTTTGTGACATCATTTTTGACTTCATAGCAACAAGATTTTATACTTGGTCCTATAAAAACTTTTATATTTTCAGCATTGCTATCAAAATCGGCTATCATTTCTTCTATGACTTGATTTGCGATTTTAAGATATACTCCGTTTCGACCGGCATGAGCTACTGCTATGACTCTTTGCAAAGAATCATAAAATAAAACAGGAATACAATCAGCCACCATAACGCAAAGAGCCACATCTTTTAAGTTGGTTATCATACCATCACATGTCATAACTTTAGTTGGATTTTTGTTGGTAATTATTTCTATATTGTCTTTATGTATTTGCTCCATAAATACCAAATTTTTAGTACCTATTTTTTTAGCTAAAGCCTCTCTGTTTGACTCCACATCTTCAGGATTATCGCCTACATGTAGAGCTAAATTCAGACTGTCATAAGCTCCGGTGCTAAACCCGCCAGATCGTTTTGTAAAGAGATACTTCATCTAGTATCTTGCCAAAATATTGTCTATATCACTCCAGGTTGGAGAATTATTCTTATTTATCATATTGTAAATATACCTGGCAAACATATCTGTTTCTATATTTACATAATCGCCTGTTTTATAATCGCCAAAGAGAGTAATATCAAGCGTATGAGGTATAATAGTCAGTCTAAATTCTCCCTCTTTTGTCTCATTTACGGTTAAGCTCACCCCGTCAATCGCAATACTGCCTTTTGGGGATATAAACTTTGAAAACTCTTTTGGATAACTGATATAAAAATCCGTAGCATTTTGATTTTTAGCGATAGATTTTATGACGCCTACGCAATCCACATGACCTTGGACTATATGACCTTCTAGTCTATCACTGAGTTTCATAGCCGGTTCGATATGAACTCTGCCTTTTAGATGCTGAACCGCCATGATGGATCTTGTTTCAGCCGAAAGCTCAACGGCAAAGGAGCCGCTTCCAACCGAAATCACAGTCAGACAAACGCCGTTTACTGCAATACTGTCACCGATATTTGGCTTGTATTTTGCCTTTAGGGTTAAAACACTGTTTTGATAACTGATAACTGTTGCAAATTCTCTAATAAGTCCTGTAAACATTTCTACTCTTTTTTTATGTTATTATATCAAAAGATCGTCTGCTTGTAAGATTTCTTGGAAGTTTTCTATGTCTTTTGTTTTGCCAACAATCACAAGTATGTCTCCGGCATCTAATTTATGGTCTATCCTGTTATCGGTAAAAATTAACTCATTTCCAAGTTCCTGATCTATGATAGCAACTAAAATAATTCCGTACTTTCCAAACGGAACAGCGCTAATCTTTTTACCATTTACAAAACTCACCTCACTTAATTTTATCTCTGCCATTTTTAGATCATTTTGGTGATATATAATCTCATCCAAGGCTCTGGTAACCGCCGGTTTTGTTCTTGTGTTTGCTATTCTTCTAGCCGTTGTTTCATATAAATCTATTACATTATTTACACCGACATATTTTAGTTTTCTTGTGTTTTCAAATGAATTGCTGATAGATATAATTTTTGCTCTAGGAAACATAGTTCTTAAGCTCAAAACTAAAAAAACATTGTTTGCAGTTTTTGTCATAGCACAATAAATTATATGTTTATCTTGATCAATTTCAAGCGATTTTATGTCATCATCCCTCTTGATATTGATTTTGGTTATCTCTGTTTTTGACTTAAGTGCAAATTCAATATTTTCATCTATTTCACTTACTACCCTAACACTGTGTCCTGCTTCTACAAGATTTTTATACAACTGCTGTCCGAAACTTCCATAACCAAAAAGAATTATATTTTTTTTATCATCCATCGCTTTGACCCATACTTTTGAGATTTGCAATAGCAGCCGTATAACCGATACAAATCAAATCATCTCCTGCTTTTATTTTAAAATCCACTCTTGGATTAAAGATAAAATTTCCCGCTTCATTGTTTGATTTACCTCTTCTAAAAATTCCTAAAACTATCAATCTCAAACTTTCAAAATCTATATCACCAAAAAATGCCTCATCCATAAAACTCTCTTTTTCAACCCTTACCTCATCTATCTGAGTCCTGTCTTTATCTTCTATCATCGACAAAAGAACTTCAAAAGCAGCCGGTTCTCCTGCATATACTGCCCCCATCATACCTGCTATATCTTCTGGTACAACGATATTGTCTATATTTATGGATTTGAGTTTATTGGCTATCTCTTTATCGCTACATCTAACCGTTAATTCTACATCTTCATTTAAACTTTTTACATTTATGGCTATAAAAGAGTTTTGAACATCATCTGAAGTGAGACACAAAACATGCGATATATGAGATTTAATATTTAAGCTTTCAAATACTTCGCCTTTTGTAGCATCTGCGCAAATTGCTCTGTACCCGCTTTTATCTGCTTCATAAGCTGCATTTTTATCACTGTCCAAGACCACAAAATCCACGCCTTCTTTTTCAAGATCATGCGCAACAAGCTTGCCTAAGAGACCATAACCACATATTACCGTGATACTTTTTCTTTTGCCAAGTTCATTTATAACCCTGTCTTCTCTGAGAACTTCGAGTCTTTCGCTAAAAGATGAAACTATCACGGAAGTTACCAAAGAGATCAAGCCGATTCCGGTCATAATGATAAATATAGATACCGCTTTACCCTCTGAAGTCACAGGCGTTATATCGCCATAACCCACTGTGGAAATCGTAACTAGCGCCCAATAAAAAGCATCAAAGAGATTGTGAATATTTGGATTGTTATTGGCTCCTTCAAAAACATAAAGCATAGTTCCTGATATGAAAATAAAAAAAGCAAAAAGTGTAAAAAGTGTTATAAGTTCATATTTTTTGTTTTTTAAGACAGATAAAAAGCCATTTAAGCTTCTTGTATATCTAAGCAACTTAAATGCTCTAAAAAGAACTAAAACTCTAAAAACTCTAATACCTCTATAGCTCGGCAGGATGGCTATGATGTCTATTATGGCAGGTAGAGAGACCATGTAATCCAACTTGCTTGTAACTATCTCTTTGATAAGATTTATCTTGGAAATTGGTCTATCAAAATAGAGACTCTCTTCATAAGTATCTATTATCATTTTATGAATATCGCTATATAACCAAAATCGCAGTAAATATTCCAAGATAAATACACTCGTTACAAAATACAAATCAAAATCATCCAGCCACTGCGGTATATGTTCTTTTACATCAACAACAAGTATCGTGACACTTGAAAGCACTACAAAAATCATAAAAAAATCGAAATATTTTTTATATTTGTAATCATCATTTTCTAAAATATTATAAAAGAAATTTTTGACAGCTCTATATTTTAAAGAACTCTCCAAAAAATACGCAAATTTAATAAAAAATTGGAGATTATCTTTTTGCATTAAGCAGTCCCAATATTCCTGATATTTTTTCATATCCATGTATAACATAAAATAAATCATAAAAATTATCTAAAATATACATAAGCTCAACTTTACTCTCTTGATCACATGCAATAAGTAATTTATCTCCGATTTTGACTTCAAAATTATCATTTGGAAGAATTATATTTTTATTTCCCCTTCTTACCATCAAAAATAGCAAAGCATTCTGTTTTTTATAATTTTCTCTTGATCTTTTCAAAATATTTAATTTTACTTTTACTTTTTTTCTTAAAACATCAAAAAGCGCCAAAGTCTCTTTTTGGCTTATTGCTACTTCGTAAAGATTTGGGGTATTACCTATCTTGGAAAAAATTTGCTCAAGCAGTTTTTTACCCCAACTGTCTTCTTTGTGATATAGATGCTCAAGGAAAATACTTGCTAATGGCAAAGCAATATTTATATAGATTTTATTGGTTATTATATCTTCTAACACATAATTTCTATCCACTCGAACCGCATGAAACATCTCTAAATCTTTCAAATCATTTTCTCTTGCAATCGTATAAATTTTAGGATTATATTTCTTTGCTATTGTGATAACAGATAAATTCACCATATCATCCCTGCTTGCAGCAACAATAACTGAAGCTTTTTTCAAACCGGCATCCAATAACTCTCGCTCTATAATCTCATTTCCATGCACTTCATGAGCAACACTATCATCAAAAATTTCTTGCGAATTTATAAAAACATATTTTCTATCCGTTTTTTTAAGCCCCTCTTCCAATGCTTTTCCCATTCTGCCATGCCCATAAACGATTATATCTCCATCAGGGATATTCTCTTTTATCTGATTTTTTAAGCTCTTTCCGTAAATCCATGATTCCAAGAGCCAGATATGTGGTGCTATAAGGGCTAATTCAAATCTTTTAGAAATCACGCTAAAAGGATTTTCTACATGTTGAAATCCTAAAGATTCAAGATATAAGTTATTTTTAGCATAGGAAGATCTGACATAAAAAGAGATATTTTTGTTTAGATATCTGCACTTCATAGCTATCGTTGTATTTTTACTGTCGTTTTCAAAAGCAACTATCACAGCTTGGCATTTTGATGATTTTACTCCTGCAATTTCTAGTATTTTTGTATCAAGAGCATCTGCTACAAATCCGGGAACATATGGATTATAATTTTCCAAAGCCAGAGCTTCGATTTTATTTTGGTCTTTATCTACTACGACCATTCTTCTGTCTTCCTGATTTAATTTTTCAATCAATTTTTTTGTGGTTGTGTTATAGCCAAAAACCAATATAAACGGCTCTTTAAAGCGATTGATACTTTTGACAAATCTTGCTCTTGCAATTTCAAGTGCCAAAACCTTATCTTGCACAAGTGATACGATAGCACCTATGCCATAAAACCAGCCGATAACAGTAGAATATATAGAAAATGAAATCCACAGTTTTTGAGGGTATGTAAAAGCATACGGGGATTCTCCAAAGCCGATTGTTGAAGCCATATAACTGACGAAATAAAATGCATCAAAAATACTAAGATGATAAACTCTACCTTGATCATCCACGCCGGGAATAAGCACCATCCCCAAAATTGCGATGGAAAAAGTGATGATAATTATGAGAATAGGAAGCCTGAGTCTCCTAATTATAATCCATATAGATAAGTTATCCATTTATCTATCTTTTAGATTTTAGAGTATCGCCTACAAAAATAACTACCGAAGTAATATTTGCCAAAAGTGCACCACCGGAAAATGATATGATAGCTGTTGTAATCTCTTCATCCATGTGCCCTAAAGCATATAAACCATAAGACCATAAAGATGCTGAAATTATCAGTTGTATATCCGCAACCAAACTTGTAGCCAAAAGCACCGATCCAACTTGAGTTTTATCTCCAAATTTCAAAACTGTTGCTATTAGATTTATCACAATCGCGGCAAAAAGCTCATACTTGCTATGTTCTATCAAAATTGTAGGATTCCCATAAAAGAAACCATAATTCAGCGTCATAGCAAAAATAATAAAAAACCCGGAAATCACTTTTTGTAAATTCATACCACCCACCTCGCAAAAAACTTAAGTTGATATGATTATATCATATTTTTATTATACTATTTATCATAATTAATGATATAATTATAAAATCGAACTAGAAAGGTCTAATATGGGAGTCAAAAATTTAGCAAAAAGTCATAAAAAATTTAAAGAAAGTTATGGTAAAAAATATGTAGATCTTTTTAAAGAATTAGCACAAAAAGGTCAAGCTCCAAAATCTCTTTTTATCGGCTGTAGTGACTCAAGAGTTGTTCCAAATCTGATTACAAGTACGGATCCTGGTGAAATTTTCGTAACTAGAAACATAGGAAATTTTATACCTCCTTATGACCCGGAAATAAAAAGCTGTGCAACTGCCGCGGTTATCGAATATGCCTTGATGCATCTTCAAGTTGAAAATATAATCGTATGCGGGCATACACATTGCGGTGCATGTGAAGCTCTTTTTCATGATATTCCAAACAATGACGATGAAAGCAATCTTAAAAAATGGATGAGCTACGGAGAAGAGGCAAGAGAACAGGCTGAAGCACTTATAGGCAAAGCAAATCATAAAAAACTTCTAAGAGCCACTGAAAAATTTAATGTCATTGAGCAACTAAATCATCTTTTAACATATCCGGCAGTAAAGCACAAAGTACACGCAGGAGAGTTACATGTAATGGGCTGGTTCTACCACATAGAAAGCGGAAATTTGGATTATTTTAATCCCGTCGAGTATAGATTTTTACCACTAGAACATATAGAGACACACTACACTAAGTCAGATCACAAAGCCTAGTCACAAGTAAATCGTCTCTTGCGGTTTTACGATATGTACTTTTTTGTTTAATTTTAATTATACCAATTTAAAATATATCCCCAAGCCTCTTTTGCATTTTCAACTACCTTGAACATTTCAATATCATCATAAGAAATCACTCCCTCTTCTATCAAAAAATCAAAATTTATAGCTTTTTTCCAATAGTCCTTACACACCAAAACGATTGGAATCTTCTCGGATTTTTTAGTTTGTATCAGAGTCAATGTTTCAAAAAGCTCATCGAGAGTACCAAAGCCACCCGGATATACTACAAGTGCTTTTGCTCTATTTACAAAATGCAGTTTTCTCACAGCAAAATAGTGAAATTGAAAACAGAGCTTTGGAGTGATATAAGGATTTGGAAATTGCTCTTTTGGCAAATTAATATTAAAACCCACAGAATTTGCACCTCCGTCATGAGCTCCTCTGTTGGCAGCTTCCATAATCCCCGGACCTCCTCCCGTTGCAATTACAACGGGGCAATTATCCAGATTTTTACCATCAAGTGCCACAATCCTTCCAAATTCTCTAGCATCATCATAATATTTACTTTTTTCTAATAATTTTTGAGCACTAAGCACTTTATGTTGTAGTTTTTTAGATTTCGGATGATCTTTTAGCTCTTTTTGCAAAGATTCCAATTCTTCCTCAGCCACTTTTTTTTCTTTTATTCTTGCACTTCCAAAAACGACTACAGTGTGATTAATGCCAAAACTGTTCAAGGCTAATTCGGCTTTTAAATAATCAAGTTCTAATCTTACACCTCTTGCTTCATAACACTCTAAAAAATTCATATCTTCTTCTGCAATTTTATAAGTTTCACTATTCATTATATTTTTAACTAATTGCTGTTGATACTCATCTTTATAATATTTTTCCAAATTTTTATAAGAGATTTTACTAATACTCACAATTTATCCTTTACGAAACTATACACCAATTCCATTTAAACGAAGCAGGCTCTGTACTTTTGCCTCCTCGCCTCTTAATTCTTCATATAACTCTCGCATACTTTTACTTCCACCCTGCCCCAATATGATACGAAGATAATCTTTGCCTATTTTGGTGCCAAAAATTCCCTCATCAACTATGGCAAAAAAGGCATCTGCACTGAGAACTTCTGCCCATTTGTAACTATAATATCCAGCCGCATATCCGCCTGCAAAAATATGGGCAAAGCCATTTTGAAATTTATTATAAGATGGTGGTTTTATGAGTGAAAATTCTTCTCTGATGCTATCTAGCAACTCTTGGACTTCATTCCCTACATGTAGAGCTTGATGAAGTTTAAAATCAAAGATAGAAAACTCCAATTGTCTAAGCAATCCAAGAGCTGATTCAAAATTTTTCACTTCTTTGATTTTATCTATCATATCATCACTTAGTGTCTCTGCGCTTTTGTAATGCGTGGCAAATATTTTCAGCACTTGCGGTTCATAAGCAAAATTTTCTAAAAACTGCGAAGGAAACTCTACGGCGTCCCATTCAACTCCATTTATTCCACTCACCCCATTTTCACTCACCAAACTCAACAGGTGGTGAAGAGCATGTCCCATCTCATGAAACAAAGTTACCACATCATCATGCCTCAAAAGAGAAGGTGAATTATCAGAACTTGGAAAATTTGCAACTACAAAAGCGGAAGCCAAATGCTCTTTGCCATTTTCATCTATATGATGGCTTTACCAGTTGTGCATCCATGCTCCGCCTCTTTTGCCTTTTCTGCTTTCCAAATCAAGATATATTCTTGCTCTTATCTTTTTATCTACCAAAACATCATAAGAAGTTGCTTTTTCATCCCATAACTTATCATCATTTTTAACAAACTCTATGCCAAAAAGTAGATTTAAAAATTTAAACAGTCCGTTTACGACAGAGTTCTTTTCAAAGTATGGACGATACAGTTCCTGATCATAATCGTATTTTGTTTTCTTCAACTTTTGCGAATAAAAAGAGAGATCATAGCTTTCCAATTTATCAATATCCGCAAACTCCCTTAACTCTTTGAGTTCTTTAATCGCATAAGGTTTAGCTGCATTTGCCAGCTTTTCCATAAAATCCAAAACACTCTTTTCATCTTTTGCCATTTTGGGAGCTATTGAGTATTGCGCATAATTTTCAAATCCCAAAATCTTCGCCATCTCTTGACGAAGCTCCATCAATTCATCTATAATTTTAGCGTTTTGTGGAGCTTTTGTAGTGTATGCTTTGTACAATTCTTCTCGTATTTTTCTGTTTTCACCATAAGTCATAAATGCTATATAAGGAGGCATTTGCAGAGTAATTTTGTATTTTTTCTCTCCATCTACTTCGATTTCATAGCTCTTTTTATCATCCTCGCTCAAGCCTTTAACCTCTTCTTCACTCAAAATCAGCTCATATTCATTTATAGCATCTATCAGGTTTTGAGAAAAGTCATTTGAGAGTTCGCTCAGTCTTAGATTTATCTCTTCAAGTCTCTTTTTCTTATCTTCATCAAGATTTGCACCACTTAACTCAAAATTTTGTATATTTAAATCTATCACTCTTTTTTGCTCAATATTTAAGCTCTTTTCTTTTTTTACCTCTTTAAAAACTTTGTAAATATCTAAATTTTGAGATAATTTCGTAGAATACTCAGTGATAATCGGCAAAGAGTCCATATAAACTTTTTGAGTAGCCTCACTGTTATTAACCGAATTTAGATGCGATAACGGCGTAAAAAACTCATCCAATTCTTCTTCCATAAGCTCCATCGGCTTTACAAAATTTGCAAATGTTTTCTCTTGTATGCCAAGCAACTTTTCTATTTTTTTATTATTATTGTCAATCTTATCTTTAAGCTGCGGAATAAAATTA
>JAJRPV010000027.1 GCA_024280575.1 Campylobacterales bacterium | reverse complement strand
GCATTTTTGTAGGAATATTTTTGCTTTTATACTTTGTTCTTGTGCTTTGGCGTATGATAAATCTGCTATTGCTCTGCTTAGTTCGTCCCCGCTGGCTAGTGAATTTTCAAATCTTCCTTTTGTTAGTTTGTAGTAACTTTGACTTGCTTCTTTTTGTTTTTTTGCCCAAATTACTTGAAATTTTAGAGAATCTAAGTTTGAAACAGCATTTTTGATATCTTTGATAACAGCTCTTTTATAATCTGCAAAATAGAGTTTTGTTGCATTTCTCTTAGCGCGAGCTGCTTGTCTTTGAGCTGTTTTTTCACCACCGTCAAATATATTGTATTTTAAATTTGCACCTATATAGCTTTGGTCGGCATTTGTGAAACCATTGCCATCTAATGCCAAATTATCGCCTTGTTTTTTGACGGCTCCAAAAAGTGTGATAGTTGGATAATTCTTGCTTTTTGCCAAGGCTATATCTTTCTTGTCAATTCTAAGTTGGATTTTTATAGCTTTTATATCTGCTCTGTTTTTTAGTGCTCTGTTTTTTAGTTTTTGAATATTTTCTTCTGTATCTATGTTTGGTAAATTTTTTATATCACTTTTGATATTGGTTATATAGTCTAAATCATTTGACAAAGAATCTCTTTTTTGCTCATATGTTTTTATTGTAGAGATAATTTTAAATTTTTGAGCTTCTATTTTATATAAATTAGAGATATTTATGAGTCCATTGTTGTATAGTCCTTTTGCTTTTTTGTATGAATCTTCTATCGCTGTTTTTGCTTCAAGACTGGCTTTGATAGCTTCGTTTAATGAGTAGATATTGCTATAAATTTGGGCAATTTTAAGATACAATTCTCTTTTTAACTCTTTTACTTCAAGTCTATTTTTTATGATTTTTAATTTTGCTTTTTGTATGGATTTAGTGATAGCAAATCCCGTAAAAAGAGGATAAACTACACTTAAGCTTGCATCAATATTTGTTTTTGTTCCAACAGGAAGAGGGGAATTAAAACCCGGTACATGTAGGATTGTAGTGGGAGTGTCATACAGTCTTGTGGCATTTAAATTTACATCAACAAAAGGAAAATTTTTTGCTTTTGTTGCTTTTAATAATTTTTTTAATGCTTTTGTCTGTTGTTGTTTTGATTTTATAAGTAGGTTTGTATCAACACTTTTTATAAGATTATTAAAAGAAGATCCATATAAAAACAGTGGTAAGATTATAAGTAGATATTTTTTCAACTTTTTTCCTTTATAGGTTTAAATTTTATAAATAAAGCAGCCGTAAAAATAGAGCCTATAGCGCCCCATATTGCTGCACTTGAGAAGACTGAAGAGAAGCCAAAATTATAACTCATAAATGACTCATATCTTCCAAAAGATGCATATGTTACCTCTTTTGAAATACCCAAAAAATCTTGAAAATTTTGAAGATATGTAAGCAGATAACTACTATTTTGAAGCTCATTCATATGTAAGAAATTTATATTTTTAAAATACTCCATATTATTTGTGGCAAGTGCAGTTCCAAAACTCCCACCGACAAATCTCACATAATCCATCAGGACGATTGCGAGTTCGCCTTTTTCTTTTGGGGCATTTTGCAAAAGAAGCACAGTAACGGGGGCAAAAAAGAGTCCCATCCCAATCCCAAAAGGGATAGTTAAGAGTTGAGCTTGTACTAGTGGTGTATAGTAATTTAATGTTGGAAGAATAAAAAATGAAGTTAATACATAGACTATTGTTGCTAGTAAAACAACAGTTTTTGCTCCGATTTTATCTGATAACATACCGGCAATTGGTGAAAATATACCAATAAAAACTGCAAAAACAAAAACAGAAATACCTGCATCAAGAGTTGGTAGCATTTTTATATGTTCATAATAGACAGGCAAGAGATAGAAGTATTGATACATACCAAAACCTAGGATGAAAAAGTAGATAAGTATGCCATTTGTAAAGTCTTTGTTCTTAAATAAACTAAAATCGATAAGCGTATGTTTTGAGTGCATTTCACTTAAGATATATATCAAATATCCTATGATTGAAGTGAAAAATAGGGCTCCTATCAAAGAGTCATTCATCCAGCCTCTCTCTTGGCCTTTTGAAAGCATTATCAGTATAGAAATTGTTCCAACAGAAATCCAAACAAAGCTGAAAAAGTTAAAGTTGATTTTCTTTAAGTTCAAATCTTTTGGTAAAAACATTAGCCCAGATATACCCAAAAGTATGCCAATAGGAACATTTATAAAAAAGACCATTCGCCAATTGTAATACTCCGTCAGATATCCGCCAATTGTAGGTCCAAGAGCTGGAGCAAAACTCACTCCAAGACCAAATATCCCCATTGCTAAACCTTGCTTTTTTGGTGGAAAGTATGAAAATATCATGATGTGACTTGTCACCATGATAAGAGCTTCTCCAACACCTTGAAAAACTCTTGCAAAGATGATGAAAGAGAGGTCATTTGACATTCCACACATAAATGAAAATAGAGAAAAAAGTGCAACTCCACCAACAAAAATATACTTTGCACCAAATCTTTTTATTAGGTATTCGGTGATTAAAAGTGCGATAGCAGCAGCTATCATATAGCTTGTGATGATCCACTGCACCCCATACATATCACTTGCAAGCGGACCAGTTAATTTTGGAACTATAACATCAACTATGGTGGTATCAAGTATAGCCATGAAAGCTCCGGTCATCACTATGATACTAAAAACTGCTCTCTGCCTAGAGGTTATATCCCAGCTTTGTTTAGCCGCTTGTTGCATCTATTTTGTTCTTTTTATCGCTATATTTGCACTCATGCCAATTAGCAAATCTTCAGTGTTTTTTATGGTGATTCGCACGGTAAATCTTTGGTCTAGTTTTGTAAACTCACCACTTGCTATATCTCTTGGGATAAGTGAAAAAGTAGAAGCTGAAGTAGGTGAAATGCTTTGAACTTTACCTTTAAACTTTTTATTCTCGAGTGCATCGATTTTGACAATGACATCATTGCCGATTTTGACACCATTTAGTTTTTTTTCTGACAACAAAACTTCTATATGTAAATCTTTTGGATTAACGAGCGAATACACAGGATATCCTGCATCTATAATTCTATCTTTATTTATGAATTTTTTAGCAATTTTGCCATCAAATGGGGCGTACAGTGTGCAATAATTTATCTTGTTTTCGATTTCTTGTAAATTATCTTGCATTGATTTTATCTTTAATTTTAAAGATTCTATATTTTTTTCGATTTCCTTTGTTTGTAATTTTTTTATTATGGAGAGTTTTAAGGCATTTTTTACATTATTTAGATTTAATTTTGTTGCATCATAACTCTTTTGCTGTGATAAAATCATATCCGCAAGAGCATTTTTAGAAGTAGATATCTTTTCATACACATTTTTTGATATCAATTTTTTCTTTAACATTTTTTTATATCTTTTTTCGTCAATACTGAGTTTATTGAGTTTTGTTTTATTTGCATTAATACCTAATTGCATCGCTTTAATCTTTTGCTTATAAGAAGCTATATTGTTTTTGGCAATTTTTTCATTTATATCAAGTTCATTTCTTACTCTTTGGAGTTTTACTTCCAAGGCTTCCTTGCTTTTTATTGTTGCTTTGATAGCATTTGAGATTTGATTTTTTGCATTTAAAAAGTCAATATCATCTATCTTTGCTAAAACTTCACCCTTTTTTACGCTCTCTCCCTCGTTTTTGCTCATCATGATAACTTTACCAGAAACCTTAAAGCCAAGAATACTAACTGAGTCACTCTTGACAAACGCAGCATCGCTTACGGCATTATTGTGTCTAAAATCAAGATAAACAAATCCTTCATATCCAAAGAAAAGGATAAGCAGTAAAATAAAAACAGTCCCAAATTTTTTCATAAAAACCTCATTTAAAAATAATTAGTGAATTATATTCATTTTTTTATAAACTTATTCTTAATTAAGGAAATTTCTTTTATAATTGTGTAATTACTAACAGGAGAGCGAATTGAAGTCAAAAATTGCTTCAAAGATAAAAAACTTAAAAAAAGAGATGGTACTGCTTGAAGCCAGTCGTTATTTTGAAGAGGTGGGATTTGAAAATGTTAAAATGAGTGATTTGGCAAAAAAATGTGATATATCTGTAGGACAACTCTACAAGCTTTTTGACTCCAAGGAAAATATATTTCATGAATATGTCAGATATCACATAAATCTTTTCTATAAAGAGATGAAAGATGCTTGTGTTCATATTAGCAAACCAAAAGAGAGACTCTTGCTTTATCTTCAATTAAAATTTAAAATTTTTAAAAATAAAAAAAGGACGCTAAGAGACCCTGTGCTTGGTGACCCTCTCTTTTTTTCAAAATTAAATATCCAAAATAGAGATTTGAGTAAGCCTATTTTCGAGTTTTTAAGAGACGAATTTGAGAGATTGGCAAAAGAGTATGAATTGACTCAAGAGTTAGACTATCTCCAAGTAGCTTATATTTTCAACTCTTTTTCTATGGGCTATATTGAGTATTGGCTAAACAGCGATGAGGAACTAGAAGTGGATGAAGAGGAGATAATGCAGAGATTTATCAGTGGTTTTATATACAAATAGTAAAAATAAATTTTTTAATGGAGGTAGTTTGTATGAATATTTTGATAGTCGAAGATGATACAAATACAGCCTTATATTTACGCAAAGGTTTAGTTGAAGAATCTTTCACCGTAGATGTTGCAAGTGATGGAACACAGGGTCTTGCTAAAATTAGGCAAAATAGTTACGATATTATTATTTTGGATTGGATGCTTCCTGCATTGAGTGGTATTGATCTTTGTGTAATCGCAAGAAAAAATGATATAAATACCCCTATTTTGATGCTCAGTGCAAAAAGTGATATTAGAGATAAGATAGAGGGTTTAAATTGTGGAGCGGATGATTACTTATCTAAGCCTTTTTCATTTGATGAACTTTTAGCAAGGATACATGCTTTAGTTAGGCGAAAAACATTACAGCATGATATTATTTTAAAAGTTGGCAATTTAACTTTTAATGTTTCAAAAAGGAAAGTTCAAAGAGGTAAAAAGGATATCAAGTTAACTAACAAAGAGTATGAACTTTTGGAACTTTTAATGAGAAACAAAGGACATGTTGTGAGTATAAAAAAAATCACTACGCATTTGTGGCAAGATGAAACTATTTCCGATAGTATTATAAAAGTTATGATATACCATTTAAGAAATAAGATTGATGAAAATGAAGAAAAAAAACTGATAAAAACAGTTAGAAAATTTGGATATAAAATAGATGATATTTAAAAAAATCAAAAGTATCAAATCCAAAATCTTTTTGTCTTACAGCGCGATATCTATCGTGGGCGTTCTTTTTTTTAATGCGATGCTGTATTATTCCGCAAAAATTGATTATCATGAAGATACCATAAAGGCTTTGAAGAGCATATCAAGAGATGTCATAGTAGATGATATAGAAAATAAAAATTTAAAAAACAGCATGAAGTTTGCCTCGCATAAGTACAAATTTAGTATAGATAATGTTTATATCCAAGCTAGATATAAAGGCAAAATTGTATTAAAATCAACAAATATGAAAAATCTTGAATTTCCAAGAGATAATTTTTTGCAAGATAGTAGTATTGTAGAGAAAAAATTTAAAAATATTTCAAGAGATAATTTTATAATATATACTACAAAAGTTCATAGGAACAGAGACTATATATTGCAAATTGCAACAACCACTAAAGCCCAAGATACTGAGCTTAAGGAAATTATATATAAAATGATGATAGGTGATCCTATAATTATATTTTTGATATTGATTATTTTATATAAAATGCTTCAAGATTTACTAAAACCTATGAATACGATGATAAAAACAGCAAGAGACATTTCTGTTACAGATTTGGAGAAAAGAATACCATATAATGATAATGGAGATGAATTTGCACAGTTAGCAAAAACATTTAATAATATGCTCTCACGCCTGCAAACATCTTTTGATCAAGTAAAAAGATTTAGTTGGGATGCTTCACATCAGTTAAAAACACCACTTACATCTATGCGTCTTCAAACAGATATTGCTCTGAAAACAGATAGAAGCAATGAAGAATATAGAGCTGTGCTAAAATCTGTTAATAATGAAATTGTATATTTGCAAAATATGATAAATAATCTATTTTTATTGGCTCAAATGGATGATGAGATAATAAAACAAAATTTCAAACAAATAGATTTGGACACAACTCTAATGAACACGATAGAAGAATTTGTTTTGATAGCAAATAAAAAAGGTGTTTCTTTGGATATTAAAGAGATTGAACATACAGAGATTTATGCGCAAGAGACGCTTATATCTATCCTGTGTTCAAATCTTATAGATAATGCTATAAAATATACACCATCTGGAAAACAGATATCAATAGAGCTAAAAAATAATAAGCTAACCATAAAAGATGAAGGTATCGGGATAGAAGAAAAAAATCTAAAGGTTATCTTTGATAGATTTTTTAGAACGGAAACGGGCATACTCAAGGGTGTTAAGGGTTTTGGTCTTGGTTTGTCTATGGTTAAAATTATTGCAGATATTCATGATGCAGTCATCAGTGTAGAAAGTAAAATTGGAGTTGGAACTAAAATACAAATTCAATTTTCTGCTTTTAAAATTACTTAACTTTTCACTATAAATATCATATTTTTACATTTTTCAAAGACATATTTATGACATATATTATTGCTTTTTAACGAATTATTAAGACTTAGTTAAGATTAATATATATCATATT
>JAJRPV010000026.1 GCA_024280575.1 Campylobacterales bacterium | reverse complement strand
TTTTAAAGTAATTGCTCTATACGAAATTATTTCACTATCAATAACAGAAGCTTTTTTTCTAGCTGTAACTAATCCAGTTCTGATGGTTGAAACATCTTTTAACCTCAATATTAAATCCTTTTAAGTTGTATATAGTGAAATAATACAGTAATATTAGAAATAAGTCAAATGTATATTTGCAAGTAGTACAAATATACATTATTATTTTGATAATTTATCATATTTATGGGCTAATGAATCATCTTCTTTTATGACATCTGTTTTAGCATTAGCTAGAGTATAGGGAGCAAAAAATCAAATCTAGTATTAAAAATTAAAATTATAAGAAAAATGCTCTCTTATGATGCTCTCTATATTGTTAATCTCGACTTGGGTCAGTTTTTTATAATACTTTTCTCGTTTATTTTTAGAGATTTTTCCATCATTTTGCAATATAAATGTAATCAGACTTTTTATCTTATTATCTGGCATCTCAATAAATGCACTTACCTCTTCATATGTCTTATCAAATGAGTTTAAATAATGGAGTTCATTAGGAAGTGTTTCGTTTATGGTCTTTTGTACTGACTCATAGATAAACTCGCAACTTTTAGTGCAGTTAAAAAACTTATACAAATCCTCAGTCTTATTTAAAACTTTTACATTACCAGATGGTGTTGCTTCCCACTCAATCTGGCTCATTAGAGGTGCTGTATGTGAAACTAAGACATTTTTGTATCTCTCTATCTCGTCTAAAATTACATTTGAGATTGGAAAAATCATCCCTTTAGGATAAAAGTCTCTTTGAGCAAGTATATGATGTATAAGATATCTATGTATCCTTCCATTGCCATCTTCTAATGGGTGTATATATACAAACGAAAAAGCGATGATCACGGCGTGTAAAATAGGATCTGTCCCATCGTTAGAAAGAAGAGTATCTAATTCTATCCAATCTTGAAGTAAATTTTTTAAATCTTCACTCTTTGCACCAATAAACTCAGGAAGTGGATAGTTTTCCCTGTCTCTATCACCTAAAAACACTTCATCTTCTCTAAGACCTATCTTCATAAACCTTGAGTCTTCTAAGAGCATCGCATGGAGTCTTTCTATTTCATTGATGCTAAGCGGTGTTTTACCAGCTTCATTTATAACCTTGCCCCAGTTTTCAACTCTATTTTTTGTGGGTCTCTCTCCCTCAATCTCAAACGATGCTTTTGAGTCTGAGAGCAGTAAAAAACTAGCGGCTCTTCTTACTAGTGATTTGGAAACTTTACCTATTGCCCTTGAAATATCACTACTAAAGTCTGCGTCAATAAACTCTTGTAACTTTTTGGTTTTTATGATGATTGGACATATATTTGCGGTTCCTAGAAGATTATTGTTTAACTTATGTCTTTTAGATTTTAAGGGGTGGTTTTTTACTATGTATTTTTTCTTATCTAAGAGATCGTCATACTTGCCAACAGGAAGATCTGGCAGAGGAAGATTTTCGTTTAAGAGGAACTCATAAAAAAACCATATCTTTTTACTCGGTATTCGTTTTGGGTTTAGTTGAATATTTTTTAAAAGATACTCTTTTGAAAATGACTTTAAAATGTACTTTAAAAGAAGAAGATCAACAGTCTCATGCTTTAGAGCAAACTCTAGATGTGCATAAGGAGTATCATCGACACTCAATTGTGCATCAAAGAGAGTCCATTCACCTTTTTTAGTCTTTTGAGATGCCAATCTCTTTTGGCTAACACAGCATAACTCTCTTAGAGGCATATTTAGTTTGAAGTTATGAAGCAACCATGAGTATCCTATGAGTTTACAAGAAGTGGGTAGAAGTATATTTTTAAAGGCTAGTGGCATTTTTACTCTCTTGGGATTTTATTAAGTAGTTCGGGATTTTATTTATTACTTAGTAAAATATCGTGATTTTTATTATAATAAAAGTATAGCATAAATTTTTATAAACAATCTGCACGGGATGCATTAAAATATTAGTTTAATTAAAAATCTAAAAAGACAAGTGTGCACAAATGATTCAATGCGCAGAGTGTTTCAATTGTCTTTTGTTGAAAGATGGTTGGAATGTCCCCCATAAGCTAGACAATTAATAATTCAATAAAAACCTAATTTCTTTAAGACTTCAAATTATACCTTTTTTCAAATTCATTTGGAGATAAATAATCCAAATAACTATGCCTTCTTTTTGAATTATAGAACATTTCTATATATTCAAATATTTTAGATGCCGCAATCTTTCTAGTTTCGAATATTATATATTTGTCCTAGATTGCAAATTATACTTCCTTATTATAGCTAAATATTTATAATCCGATTTGATTTTCCAATGCCTATCTAAAGTTTGGTATGACGAGTATTAATATCGGCTAATCATAATATTTAGTGAAGCATATTGAACATTATTAAAATTTGTAGTATAATGTAGATACAAAAGGATACATTGTGAAAAAAGCTATAAATATTCGTATAGATGAAACATTATTAATAGATTTAGATTCTTATGCACATGAGCTTGAGCGTTCTCGTACATATATCATTGAAAAAGCTGTAAGCACTTATTTTGATACACTTGATGAGATGATTTCAGATAAAAGAATTGATGAGCTTAAAGCTGGAAAAACCGAGGTATACTCACTTGAAGAAGTGGCACAAAAACTCGGGTTAAATTAATGTTTAAAATCATTATTCCAAAAGCCACATTTAAAGAATTAGAAAAAATTGATTTCCAAAATCAAAAGCTTATTTATCTAAAGATCAAAGACCTTAAGACTGGACTTTTCACATCAGATAAAGCTTTAAAAGGAAAGCATAAAGGTAAATTTAGAAAAAGAGCTGGAAATTACAGAATAATTTATTTAAAGGAAAATGATATTTTAGTCATTACGCTTATTAGAATTGCCCACAGAAAAGAAGTTTACTAAAAGTTTAATAAGAAACAAGCGGATGATTTAGTCAATGCGCGGAATGTTTCAATTGTCTTTTGTTGAAAGATGGTCTCTTTTCTTTTTTTTCTGTTTCTTTTGTGTCGTATCTTAAAAATTTTGGCAATTTTCTGGTTTCGACTACAAGCAAATCTTTGGTCATAATCGGCTTTAGTTCATCTTTGCTTACATGTAGAGCATTCACGATATAATCAAATAAAAGCTTTGCAAGTCTATCTAATGATATTTGCCAGGTTGAGAGTGTTTGGGCAAATATCCACTCGCTAAAGGCGAAAAAACCGTCATAGATTTTTCCCTCAGCAAAGAGATAGGTTACACTTTTTTTGAAATTTCCACTGTTATAAACCAAATCCCAAAACCTTGCAAATCTCTTCATTTTCTGCATCATTTCATAGGGAATTAAATCATTTTGCAAGATATCATAAGGCGGTTTGGAGCTGTAAATCATACCATAAATCTTATCATGTCTGTCAATAGTGGTGCCTGAGAGTTTTTTGAGTATTCCTATCTGAATTTCGCATTTTGTCATAGAGTATAACATGTCTAGGTTTTTGCCAAAACTCTCGAGACTTTCTCCCGGTAAACCTACAATCAAATCTACATGTAGATGTGCTTTTGTTTCATTATCTAGGAAATTCAAATTTCTTTGGATTTTTTCTATGTTTAATTTTCTGTAAATTGTATTTGAAATCTCAGGATTTAAAGTCTGAATTCCCACTTCAAGTTGCAAAGATGCCGGTGGAAATTGTTTAATCCTCTCTTTTAAAGAACTTGGAAAATTATCTGGAACTACTTCAAAATGTATAAAATAAGGTGGCTCTTTAGATAGAAAAAAATCCATAAATCTGTTTGCTCTTTCTATGCCTTGGTTAAAAGTTCTATCTATAAATTTAAAACTTCGCACTCCTCTGTCCCAAAGAATTTGCAACTCTTTTAAGAAGATATCAATATCAATATTTCTCACTTTTTTATCCAAAGAAGAGAGACAAAACTCACAGGAGTAAGGACAACCTCTACTGGCTTCCACATATATATATCTGTGTGCCACATCTTCGTCACTATAATACCTATAAGGAAGTTTTACTTGACTAAGATCGACCATAGGAGCTTTTATGATTTTATTCTTGGGTGGATTTTCATCATAAATATCACGACACAACTCATAAAAAGCAACATCACCCTCGCCTTGCACAAAATAATCCGACAGACTAAAATCTACCCTGTGAGGAAAATAACTAGCTTCCGGTCCACCCGTGACGATGATGATATGTGGCGCTACACTTTTTATTATTTTTATAAAATCGCCCACCTCTACGGCATTCCAAATATAAGCACCGATTCCTACGATCTTCGGATTTTCTCTTAAAACCTGCTCGACCGCATCTTCCACACTGGAATTTATAGTAAATTCGATAATCTTTGCACTCTCTTGCAACTCTTTGAGATTTGCAAAAAGACACCTAAGTCCTATCGAAGAGTGTGTGTATCTCGCGTTGAAAGTACATAAGATTATATCACTCAATTTTTTTGAGCCCTTGCTCTGATGGTGTCGGTTAAAAATATTGCACCGGAATGTTTTTTTAAAAACGGCTCTAGCCCAAGCGCTATATCGTCTGCTTTTTCTTCTTCTACAACGCTCATAAGCATCACCAAGGCATCTTCTTCATTGAAGAGCAAATGCCCCTCATGAAAGCCATGACTCCCCATGCCCTCCAAATTATGAAAAATAGTGTATCCCGGTATATCAATTTTGTCTAGTAGCCTTTTTAATATTTCCAAACTTGAACCTTCTATTATAATCTCTATTTTTTTCATTTTTTGCATTATCATTAGTTTTTCTCCCCTATTTTACTAAATTCTATCCTTTTCCATTTTTGCGAATTCCCGTGATAGTAGAAAAAAGCCTCCTCTTTTCTATCTATAAATACCATTTTAATCCATTCGTTATAAACTAGTTCCGAAACTTTTTTTATCTTATCAATCGCGGCTCTGTATTCACGAAACGGTGCATCCACAAAAGTCATCAACCTGAGTGGTTCATGGTAAACCTTGCCTTGCAGATGCACACTTTGAGCCGCAAGCCCTGTTCTTAAATCACTCATATTTCCGCTTATCACCCCAAATCTTCCCACTACATTATGATAGACCTTGCTTTCACTGCCAAAGGCTTTATTATCAAGTGTTGAGAAAAAATGCTCCATATTTATCCACTCGCCGATGACAAGTGGTGCTGAAAGAATTATCTCCAAATAATATCCTATTTTATCCTTTGTATAATCGTATGAGTGTAAAAATACTCTGTTTTCAAACTTTATACCTCTGCTTATATCTCTAGGCCCTATAATAAAAGAGTGATTTGTGGCAAGTCCCCATTCCGGTCTTGGTTGTGACCAATCATGTGAATTTCTCTGTATAAACTTGAGTGCATTTTTATCATTTAAATTATTTGCCAAAGGAAGTTTTTCTGCTCTCTCCAGAGCTGAATTTGTCGAAGCTGCATCAACTTGTTTTTGTAAACCAATGATTTTAGGAAGTCTCTCACTAGGGACTCCTTTAGTGTGTATCTTAATCTTATCGGTCACTGTATTATGAAGTGCTGCTACAAATACAGTATCCCGGGATATGTCAATATCCGGCTTTAATGCATCTCTAATTTCCGGCTTATTTAGTATATAAGTCAAAACTCTGCCATTGGTATCACTACTTTTTCCACCACATGCTCCGCAATCAAGTGCTGATTCATAAGGGTTGTTTTCAGATTTACTCTCGTGTCCACAAAACACAACTACCGGAGCAAAATTCTTCGTAAGTCCTGTAAGTTTTAAAGCATTTTTAGCGTAAAAAACCTGTTCTTTGAAGGTAAAACCCACCTTTGAGAATTTTTCGATATATTTATGTTTGTGAAAATACGAAACCTGATACTCACTCTGCAGTATTTTAAGAAATTCAACCTCTTCATAATGCAATAAATCCAATGAGATTGCAAGTTTGCTTATTGGCTTAATCCTTCCTTTTTCTAATTTTAGTATATCTTCATGCGAAGTAACAAACTCTAAAAACTCATCTATCTCATCATTCAAATTTGAGATATCCAGTGCATATTTTTCTTTTAGAGCAACTTTTATAATCTCTCTTTGCAGAGATTTAATCCTGTTTAAGATTTCATCTTTTGAATATTTATCAACAAGAAGTTTACCGTCATACTCTTCACTAAAGACCTTCTTTCTAAAAGGCATATATAAATTTGGCCAAATCGTTTTGCCAAAAAAATCAAATCCAAACAGTAAACCTATGGTTTCAACCATCATATAAGCACTCATTGTATTGTATTTTAAATCATGGTATATATGTTTGAGTGCTTTTTTTAGCTTTATACTTTCACTGCCTTTTCCTTCTTCAAATTTATATACGACATTTTTGGGCTTTACGACGGCAGGACAAAGATTTGCTTCATGTTTTTTTGATATATCTATAAGTTTTAGAGGTATTCCGAAAAAGCCACCGATTCCAAATGTTTCTATATTTGCAATATCTTCGATATGTCGTCTAATACTCTCACTTCTAACATCGATACAAAAGAAAAACTGAGCATCAAAAAGATTTAGCCGTTGACTTTGAATATTCGGTAACATCTTTATCATAATATCTTGAATATAACTCTCTTCCATCGCTTTTAGCCATATAAAACCCTCTTGCTGTTCAAAAGCCTTCAGCTTATCTAAAAGCAAGCCGTAATCTTCAAATGAACCACCAAAACTTTTTAAACATTTATATAAAAATTTTGCACTATTTGCCTTGTATCGTTCATTATAAACTACCATATATTCTTCATATATTTGACTCAATAAATCTTTTTTTTCTGCCTGTTCATATCTCTCTAAAAATTCTGGAACCATTTTTCCATTATTGTATTGAATTTTCAAGAAGCTCTCTTTCTTATCAAGCTCTTCCTTGAGTCTTGAGAAATTTGGAAAGTAGCCTATCTCTTTTTCTGTTTTTTTAAGGTACATGTAGAGGAAATAGAGTCTAATAGCTAAAAATTCTTCAAGAAATGCAGGATACTTTTTTTGATATAGATAATCTTGATTTGTGCTTCTCCATCTTAAAAATCCTGTCCAACCGTGGAGTTTTGCAAATTGAAGAACAAAAAAATCTTCCCATTCGTCTTTTGGGATTTTTAACTCTTTTAAAACCCAATATATGATATCTTCAGGTTTATCACTAAGAGTCAGGATTCTGCAGATTTGCAGGGATTTATTGAAAAAAACCCTGTCTTTTTTGATGATTCTTTTCCATGAAAAGTACATACCTTTTTCTTTGTCAGGCGGTGTCCAAACAGCTTTCCCCTCGTCTAAATGCCTCATACTCATCTTGCATAATTTATGATTTATATCTTCACACAAATTTGTGTCATACAAGCTATCAAGAGCATCACAAAAACCAAAATTTAAACCTAGTTTTTGTGGTTTTTGCATAGCACATGTAGAGGACAACTTATCTTTTAAAAACTCTATAAATTCATCAGTTTTATCATCCGGCTTTTTGGATGTATCAGTTAAAATATGAAAATACAGTTTTTCGTAAGTACCTTCTTCTTGATTTTTTTGACAATAGTTTTTTACCTCATCTTGAAGTTTTTTAGGCTTAATTTTTCCTTCTTTAAAAAATTTTTGATACTCCTGCCTTGACAGAAATTTTCTATTATGAAAGTAATCTTGCGCCTTATTTACAGCATCTTCAAAGTGCATATTTTCAAATCCGTGCAGAGGATTATGGTGTATAAAAGAGGTCATAGGCCAAAAATTATGAAACAAATCAACAGCGTTTTCTATGAGTGAGTTTATATATAAAATTTCTCTGTTTGATACTATCATATAGAGCCTTGTATACTATAAAATATGAAAAATCCGATTGTTACAAGCATCATAAAAATCAAAAAAATCATTTTCTTATTGTCTAAATCTTTATATATCGTTTTCTTACGGGGAATTCCATATATAAGCCATTCTATAATTTTGATGGAACTCCAATTTACAAATATCCAAGATATAACCAAGCTAATACCATAAACAATAGGGAGCTTGGATATTTCAATTTCCAGCATCTCATATCCTAAAAAAAACATTGATGACGAGATACCCATAATAGACAAAACAAAAAATATGGAAAATCTTGGCATAGCACTTCCGAGACCGCTTATACTTTTTTATGGATTATACCAAACTGAGAAAGCAAGAAAGCATAAAGAGCCAAAAATGAAATCAAAATCGGAGTTTTAAGAGCCAAAAATTCCAAAGAATCTCCACCTATCATATGCCAAAGCAGAGCGAGTGATGAGATAATAGAATACAGATACAAGATAAAAGTTTTTAGATTGTTTACTCCTAAAAGCCTAAAACTATAGAAGAAAACAGTAAAAACTGCAAAAAACTGCAAAACTGGAAAGTTTACATCAACCCTTAAAAGAATTAAATTTCCACTTATGAAAAGTGCTAAAATCATCACTGAAAAAAACTTATAATTCAAAAGACTTAAAAATTTATTTACTAACATACTTATTGGAAAAACAGGCAACAAAAATAAAACTAAAACAGCAATTAACATTTTAATACTTCATCTTATAATTTATAGTTTTTGAAAAATTTATCAGTTTTTTGGAAGCTGATGAGCAAATATCGAGTATATAAAATTCCCTGCCAAAAACTCTATATACAAAATCCGATAAATTCCCAAATTTTGCAAAAACCAACTTATGATAAACCAGTTTTTGATATGATGTTACCCACACCAATACCACCACGCTAAACAAAACTCCATATATCATAAAAAACAGAGCATCTCCCCATGATGCGGCAACAAACAACTCTTTAGAAAACTCCCTGCTTGGATATAGTATTCCTCCAAATATATGCTCGGCAAAAACATAAAACATAAGAGCTAAAGCAAAACCAAAAGTAGTGAAAAGAAGAGCTTTAAACCTTTTCCCGAATGATACATCGTATAAACAACTTGCGAGCCACTAACCCAAGCAAAAAGATAAAAAATCATAGTGCTGTCAAAAGAATTTTCCTTAATAAGCGGTGAAAATATCAGAAATGCTACGCTCATAGGAATAATTAAAACAAAGATTAAATACTCAAAAATAGAGGGATTTTTATATTTTAACTTCAAAAAAATAAAATCAAAAACAGATTGCTTAGATATATTCGGTTCATTTCTAGCTTCATGGATGATGCCACCTGAGCCCAAAAACAGTGATGCTTTAAAAATACCGTGAACCATCATGTGATATATCGCCAAAGCAAAAGCCCCACTTCCGATTTCAAGCATCATATATCCCATCTGACCGACGGTAGAGTATGCTAAAGCTTTTTTAATATCATTTTGCATAAGCATCAAAGCAGAGCCCAATATAGCAGTTATGAAGCCGATAATAAGCGCTACATGTAGAGCTTCTACGCCATGTATAAAAAGTGGCGCAAATCTATTGGCTATGAAAGCTCCTGCATTTACAATACCCGCATGCATAAGTGCGGAGATTGGATTTGGACCCTCCAGCGTAAAAGGCAACCAGATATGAAAAGGAAAACCTGCTGATTTTATAATGGCACTTATCATGATAAAAATCGCAATCACCGAAGCCACTGTTATATGTGTACCTGAAAAAAATATTTGATGCGAGTTTGAAACCATACCTAGAAAATCTTTTAAATCCGTCGTTTTATAGAAATTATAGATAAGATAAACTGCCACGAGCAGAGGAATGTCAGACAACAAATGAGTAAAAAGAGTGTAAAAACCATATTTACAAGTTTGTTTCTTTTTAAAATTATGAACAAGTAAAAAATACAAAACTACGCCCATCATATGCCAAAAAGCTGCTAGCACTATGATGTTTCCAACTATGGCTAAACCAAAAATCACCAATATCATCAAATCTAAAAGTATAAAATACCTGGCATATCCTTCTTCATCATACATGTATCTAATGGAGTAGAGATGAATAACCAAAGAAACCAAAGAGACGAAGAAAGTCATAACAACGCTAAGAGGAGTAATATACAGAGAAAATAAACTGTTTTGAAAAAAAGAAAAACTACCCGTATCAGTCGCAAAAAACAGATACAGAGAAACGAAAGAGATAAAAACACTCAGGTAAGCAAAACCTGTGGATATCTTATATATATTTACACCGAGCTTTTTGAAACTGCTTAAAACTCCAAAAGCAGACAATAGCGGAGCTAGAAATGCAGAAATTACAAAATATACAATATAATTATCCAAATTTTTCCAACCCCTTATAAAAATTGATATAATTATATCAAAAATTAAAGGTTTTCTATCGGTAATTCTTGATTAAAGTATATCTTGTGATTTGGCAATAAGTTTTTAGCAACAAGTTCGGTTATTTTTGGATACCCAAAAATCGATCCTCCAAGTGCTATTTTGTCACACCCTAAAGTCTCTTTTAGAGAATCCGCATAATCCGATACAAAATAAGAAAAGCTTTCTATAATACCAAAACTCAGGGTCAAATCATCAGTTCCAGCGAGTTTAAAACTCATAGCACTCCTTATCAATCTATATGGATTAAAATCCACATGAAGTTTCTCTTCGTCTTGAAGTCTATAATCAATCCTGACACCCTTTGTTCCCCCAAAATCTTCTGCATTCTCTATAAGTTTTTCGGCTGCATTTTCATAATCATTTGAAAAACCCACTATTAAAGAGGTAAATGCAAATACACTGCAAAGATTACTTGGCACTCTTTTTGGAATACTAATTCTTTTCATCAATCTTAAAATATTAGAAAAAGTTTTTTTATAATTTTCAACCAATTTTTTTCCACTCTCATCTTGATTTGAAATAGCATCAAATATATCTTCTATGGAAGAAAATGTCGGAAATTCAACTAACGATAAAATTCCTTTTTTCAAGTCATGGTATGCTATCTTATCATTATGTTTTTTACTAAAATAGAAAAAACCCGTCTTGTCCTCAAACAAATTTCTCTCTTTCATAACAGAAGCAAATTGCTTAGTATAACCTTTATCAAATTTCTCCAATCCTTGTTTTGCTTCATTTGAAGCATACTCATCATTGTTTAGTATAAAAATTTCACCGTTTTCTAAAACTGAAATCTCGATATCAGGAATCTTCGGCAAATCTGCATCGTAATCCAAAAAGTAGGAGTAAGAAAATGTATCACTGCTTTTTGCGATAAATTCTATACCGATTTTATAAAGCTCTTCGCATATAAATTCCAAAAGTAGTGTGTTTGCTTTTCGTATTTGTACTCTATCAGTAGGCAATATATTTTTTGCTCCATAAATCATATTGACTTTAGCTCTTATAATTGGCTTTTCAAGAGATGCGAGAGCTATAAGCTCATTTTCTCTTAAGTTCACCATTTTTTGGACAATCGATAAATCTGTGGGTATTATCTCAAAGTCCTCTGCATATTTTAAATTTTCATTATCAATTTTAAAAAATGTAAAAAATCCATTTGGTGTTTTTATCTTGACTTTTTCACCATTTTTTATCGCACTTGCAACGGTAGTATATATGTCATGATATGCTTCTTGATTGTTTGCCACTTTGATACCGGCTGAGCTTTCAAGGGTAAGAGTTATATCCTTATTTAAACCAGTAATTCCAATTTCATTTGGTACATACGGACTGAAAAAATAAAAAGAGTTGGAATCTTTTGCCAATTCTATAGATTTTTTAGTAAAAGGCAAAGAGATGGCAGTATTTATCAAATCTAGCTCTTTGCCTTTAATGCTATTTACAACTTTAGCATTAGAAGATTTTAAAAATATAGAAATCGGAAGATTAGATGAAAGATAATCGGCAAAAGCATGTTGTTTTTGCTCATCTTCGTCTATATACAGCGTTGTAACATTAAGATCCCTGCATATTGTATTATTTACGCCAAAATCTTCACTGATTACTTTTAAAAAACTTTCTAATACCAAATTTTTTGAAACATATTCAAATTCATATGCTAAAATCATTATTTCTCCACTTGATTATATTGCGCACATGCTTTGTCTGCGACACACTGGATATCTATTTCTTTTTTTATTTTATATGTAAAACCAAACTCTTTTATCTGTTTAAGAAAAATCTTTTCCATCAATTCACTTCCTTTTTTCACGGCATCACTCATGCGAAGCGTAGTGATACTCACAACTTCAGGTATGATTCCTATTATTTTTGTTGGTGGTCTATCGCCTACCATATCCATCATAGTTAGAGTTTGAAGCATCTCGACTTCGTGGGCACTGCCTTGAAAAGAGATGGAATCAGGAACGCTTTCAAAATCAAAAAAGTAAACATCTCCGATTTTACCGTCATTTGCATCAACACAGTCAAAAACAATCAAATAATCATAACCTGAGATGATGGGAATCAGCCTTTCTGCCAATGTCCCGCCATCTATAAAATCTAAAGTATGCTTTTGTGAGTAAAACTCATATTTTTCTTCTAAAAGGTGATTGAGATGAACCCCGACACCTTCGTCGGAGAACATCACATTGCCAATTCCTAGAGCTAAAATTTTCATTGTTATTTTTCAGACTCTGGGATTTCCCATTTATATCCGCTTACGATTGCATCAATAGTGCCCTCTTTTCCGTAAATTGCATTAAATACAGACATATAAACATGGGCTATAATGAACACTATAAGACCCCATGTTAAGATATGGTGAATCTCTCTTACATTTGCAAGTCCGCCAAATATAACTTCAAGCGATGTTAACGGCACATTTAAAAACGATAAAAAACTCTCATGATATACATGCATATACAATATAAGTCCTGTAATAATCAAAAATGTCAACATAACATACAAGGCTAGATAAGCAGCAAGCTGAAGAACATTGTATGTACCGCTTAAAATTGGATGTTTGCTAATCAAAAGATAATACCCAATCTGTTTCATCCATTTTTTAACACTAAATAAATCTTTAAAAGATCTCATCTCATCTCTGTCTGATTTAACAAAAAAGAAATAATACATATTTCCAATAAACATAGATATCATGATAAAACCTGCAATCTCATGAAATGTTCTTCCTTTTGCATATAAAAAACCGGTAGGATTTGGATCTACTTCTGGTGATAAAAATGGATAAGCGATATAAAAACCGCTTACTATCAAAAACATTATAGAAAAAAACCTTATCCAATGGTGCCATCTGTAAAATGGCGAGAATTCCGTATGTCTCTTAACAAATAAATCTTTAAACTTTCCCATAATAACTCCTTAACAAAAACAGCTTAAATCCACTTTGTATTGACTTAGTTCGTTTCCTTTAGTATCCATCATATGTACTGCACAGGCAATACACGGATCAAAAGAGTGAATAACTCTTATTATTTCAAGTGGTTGAGATAGATCTGCAATTTTGAGACCGACTAATGACTCTTCATAAGGTCCTCTGACGCCTTTTGCATCTTTTGGTCCTGCGTTCCATGTTGATGGTACAACTGCTTGCCAATTTTCGATAACACCGGCTTTTATTCTTGTCCAGTGACTCAACATTCCTCTTGGAGCATTCCCTAAAAATCTGCCTTTGTAATCTTTATTTTTGTCTATTTGATAGCTTGTATATGTTGAATCATCAACTTTTAGATTTTGAATCAAAGAGTTAAACGCCTCAAGTCCATTATCAGCTACAATTTTAGCTTCAATCATACGAGTTGCAGTTCTTCCTAGAGTAGAGAAAACCGCCTTTAAAGGAAGTCCTGTATCTTTTAAAAATTGATCTACGACTTTTGTAACTCTTTTGTTTCCTTTTGCATAATTTATGACAATATTTGCAAGTGGGCCAACCTGCATAGGTTTGCCATCATATCTAGGAGATTTTATCCAAGAGTATTTGCCATTTTCCTGCAAAACCTTTGTATCTTCCATCTCTCCTTTGCCATTTATCGTTTGGGCATCTTTAAAACCTGTATATTTTGGATTTGTTTTCCCATCGTAAGGATGCAGAGCTTCATCATCTGCGTACCAAGAGTGAGTTGCTTCTTCTGTTATCTTATCTTCGTCTATCTCATGTACTTTAGAAATATCTCCGTTTAAAATAATTCCACTATCAAACAGATATTCATCTCTATTTACAAGAAACTCTTTGGATGTCATAAGATTTGGAGTTCCTAGACCTGCATTTACACTTGCCTCACCTGCATATGCCTTTCCTGTCATAACAAGATCAGGATAGTATGCACGATTTACAAAATCAGCCATCTCTTTAAATTTTGTTAAAAATTCGCCAAGGCGCGCTGGGTCTTGAAGATCCATAATACAAGTTACTCCACCAACCGTAAGACTTTGAGGATGTGGATTTTTTCCACCAAAGATTGCCATCATTTGAGCAGCGATTCTTTGCATCTCTAAAGCTTTTAGGTAGTGAGAAAGTGCGATGAGATTTTGTTCAGGAGTAAATCTATAAGTTTTATGCCCCCAATATGCATTTGCAAATGGTCCAAGATTTCCTTTTTTAACAAAATCGCCAACCCTTTTTAAAGTCTCAACTAAGGCATCAGCTCCACAAGCCATAGGGTTTGAGCTGTATTTAAAAGCTTCGTCAGCTGCCTTATGAGGATCTGCTTTAAGAGCTGAAACAACATCAACCCAATCAAGACCTTGAAGATGATAAAAATGGACGGTATGATCATGTAAGTAAAGAGCCATATTCATCAAACTTCTTACTAATTTTGCATTTAAAGGAGGATCAATTCCAAGAGCATCTTCTACCGCAATAATCCCTGCTCTATAATGTGAATAGGTACAAACGCCACAAATCCTTTGTGTAAAAAAACCAGCATCTCTCGGGTCTCTTCCTTTTAGTATAGTCTCTATTCCCCTCCAAAGTGTGGATGAAGAGTATGCCTCTTTTACAACATTATTATCGTCAACTACAACTTCTATCCTTAAATGTCCTTCTATTCTAGTTATCGGATCTACTACAATTCTTTTTGACATTTGCTTACTCCTTCGGTTTTTTAATTACAGATATTGCAGCATGTGCAGCAATTCCAAGTGCTGTTACGGTGAGAATAGTTGCACCAATTTTATCTGCTGTTGCATCCGCACCAAGTCCTCTAAATACACTGTGATAAAGTCTATCGGCTAAAGGAGACTCAAATGGTCCCATTTTATCCCAAAAATCTGGTTCACTGCATCCTATACAACCATGTCCTGCTTGAACTGGCCACGATGTATGTTGATTAAATCTCTCTCTTGAGCAGTTATTGAAAGTATATGGACCTTTACAACCAACTTTATAAAGACAATATCCTTTTTTTGCTCCTTCATCACCAAACTCTTGTACAAATTCACCTGCGTCAAAATGACCTCTTCTTTCGCATTGGTCATGAATTCTTTTTCCATAAGCCCATTTTGGACGATTATAGGCATCAAGTGCAGGAAGAGTGCCAAATAATATATATTGTAAAACATTACCAACTATATTTTTTTCACTCGGTGGACATCCCGGTACATTTATAACCGGTTTTCCTGTAACCTTATGCAAAGGTTGAGCATTTGTAGGATTTGGGGCAGCTGCTTGAACACCACCACAGCTAGAACAAGTTCCTATCGCAAATATCGCGAGTGCATTTTCTGCGGCTTCCTTTGCATGTGATTCCCCGGTTTGTCCATGCGGACCAACTGTAAGGTAAAAATTACTATTACCCGAAGGAATTCCGCCTTCCACCATCAATACATATCTACCTTTGTATTTTTTGATTGATTCTTCAAGAGTTTGCTCTGCTTGCCACCCGGCAGCTGCCATCAAAGTTTCATGATACTCTAAAGATATATAATCAAAAATCAAACTATCAATAGTCGGTGCATCACTTCTAAGAAGACTTTCACTGCAACCCGTGCATTCTGCCATATGCAACCAAATCACCGGCAATCTGTCAGATAACTCTGCAGCTTTCGCCATCAATGGTGAAAAAGAAGCCGGAAGTGCAAGAAGTGCAGTCATACTTGCTGCCCACTTCATAAAATCTCTTCTTGAGAAACCGTGTTCTTCCAATAAAGATGCAATTGATTTTCCATCATCTTTCATCTTTGGAAGTTTTGAAAGCTTACCAAGTCTGTCACTAAGACTTTGGTACAATTTATCTTGCTCCATTCAACTCTCCTAATTTGTATTCATTTATAAATGAATAATTATTTATATTGAATTAAAGCATAATATTTCTTAAATTAAAATGAATATTCATTCTATAAATGAATATTCATTTTATTGTGTAAAATTGTAACAAATCAATTAATGCAAAAGTAACAAATGTGTGATAATTTATTGTGTTGTACAAACTAAACAGATATCATAGATGATTTAAGAGACCACTGCGCAGTAACAACCCCCACAAAAGCCTAATTTGAGGTAAGATTTAAAAGATAAAATTCGAAGTACTAACTTGTTAATTCGAGAACTTTTATCTTTTGAAGATTGCCTCAAAGTAGGCTTCCCTACGGGTA
>JAJRPV010000025.1 GCA_024280575.1 Campylobacterales bacterium | reverse complement strand
CAGTAACTTGCCGTCTTTATCATAAAAGCAAAATGATTTTAGATATGGATTTTCTTTGGTGATTACATTCCATCTTGGCAAACTCAATCTATGTAAAGAAGATTTATCTTTTTTTGCAAATGCTTCTTTTATGCCATAAGAGTTTATATTGGCGTATCCTCTGGTTGTATAAAACTTTTTTGTTCTATTTAGGGTTTCGTTATAGACCTGTTTTACTCTTTGAAGTTCCGCATTTTGGTTGGCTGTCGCAAAATCTTTTATATCAAGATATCTGATAGAGAAAAATATCACTGAGAGTATGATATAAATAGCCAAAACCAATACTATAGTTTTAGTTTTAACCGGTAAAAATTTTAATTTAGTGTCATATTTCAAGCATATATCCTATACCATAAATATTTTTTATACACTCTTTTCCAATTTTTCGTCTTAACTCTTTTATGATGGATTTTATCGCCTCTTTGCTTGGCTGTTCAAATTCCCAAATATAATCATAGATATCATCAAATGAAACACTTTGATTTGCTCTTTTTATGAAATATTCAAGCAGTCTGCTTTCACTTTTTGATAGTTTTATCTCTTTAGAATTGCTATTTACACTTTTTGTGCAAGGATTGTAAATACAGTTTGTGCCAAGTTTTATATGAAGATTATTACCGACTAATTCCATAGATGCAGTTTCTAGAGCATTTATAAGCATATCTTTATCATAAGGTTTTGTTAGATATTTTGTAATTTTTAACTCAACCGCACGCCATAAATAATCTTGTTCTGTGTGTGCTGAAAGTATGATGATAGGAATATTTTTATTCTTTTTCCTGACTATTTTTATGGCTTCAAGCCCGTCCATATTTGGCATACAAATATCAAATATCAAGATATCATAACTCTCCAAAACCATCTCGTCTATCGCTTCTTTACCATCACTCACAGAAACAACTTTTTGAAAAAAAAGCTCCAATATTTCGGTTACATTTCTACGAATGCCGGCTTCATCTTCAGCGTAAAGGACTTTTTTATCCGAGAGTATGTCTAAAGCATCACAATTTTCCATAGTTTATCCTAAATACCAAGAATATATCACTAAAGTTGCTCAAGAAGAGCATCGTGGATTTTTGAATTACTAGCAACAATTGTATATTCATCCAGAGTGTAGGCTTTGCCATCCAAATCCGTGATTTTTCCTCCGGCTTCTTGTACGATTAATGCTCCTGCGGCTACATCCCAGGGCTTTAGATTGCATTCATAATATGCATCAAATGTTCCTTTTGCCAGGTAGCATAAATCAAGAGATGCAGCTCCAAATCTTCTTATATCGCGGGTGATAGGTAAAAGATTTGCCAAACACTTTAAAACCCACTCATAATCTTTGCCTTTTTTTACTTTTGTATATGGAAAACCTGTGGCTACTAAAGACTGTTGGAGTAGATTTTGTTTCGATACATGTAGCTGTTTACCATTGAGATATGCACCTTTCCCAACATCAGCGCTAAAACACTCATTTTGAACCGGATTATATACAATACCCGCGACAGGCATACCGTTTTCCCATATGCCAATAGAGATAGCACAATGTGGAATTTGGTGTACAAAATTGGTTGTTCCATCGATGGGATCTATGTATATTGCTTTGACCGGATAGGTAATTTTTGTAGTATTTTCTTCTCCTACCACAGTATAATCAGGAAACTTTTTATTAAGTTTATCGGTTAATTTTTTTTCGATTACAACATCATACTCCGTCACCAAATCAACAGTCCCTTTGTATCTTATATTTTTTTTAGCATTAAATCCTTTTAAGAACAGCTCACTGCATTCAAGCGCGATTTCAAAAAGTTGCTTTGATAAAGACATTGTATTTCCTTTATATCATTTTGTAAAACGAATTATATCATTAAATAGATATTTTTAATTCACAAGATACCCATCTGTCACTTTTGGCTTTCGTGATTTTTGGTGGTAAGATTTTTAATCTTTTTATATCAATTTTATATTTTTGCACTAAAGCATCTTTTATATTATTGGCTCTTGTGTTTGCCAAAGTTATCAGTTGTGTTTTTGGTATTTTTATTATATCTGTCAACTCTTTTTGCATCTTAGAATTAAAGGCTGTTGAATCCAACTGCGGTTTTTCTTTTTTGCTCTTTTTGGTTTTATTGTCATCAACTTTAGGAACAACCATAAAAGATTTTTTAAGTTTTTCATACCTTGAAGTCGTAAATTTTTTGGTATATAGCAGTTTTAAGGCTTTGCCGTAACTGTCAATCTCTGTTTTTTTGCCGACTTTTTTAATTTTCTTAAGTTCTTTGTTTATAATCTCCTCAAATGCTTGTTTTTGCAACTCTTTCAGATCAAAAATTTCATCATACCCACCTATGATTTCGAGTTTGATGTTTGGTCTTTTACCTAAAATTTTGTTTAAATTGTCCAGCTTTTCAACTTCAGTTGAGATGATTTTCTCTGAGCCTTTTTCAAAATCAATCGATTTCAATTCATCTCCTTTTATGCCTAAGAGTGAGCCTAGAAATTTAAATGGAGCAGTGACGATTCCTGTAATCATATTGCCAATCGCTTTCCAAACAATACTTCCATAGCTAAAATCAGGATTATTCATGTTTCCGCTTACCGGTAAATTTATATCTATCTGGTTGTTTGAATCTTTTAAAAGTGCTAACGCTAGCTTCAATGGTAGATGAACGGCATCTTTGCTTTTGACGCTGTCTCCAAGATCTAGAGTATCTATGTTTATTTTGTTTTTACCAATCAGAGATGACTTGGATATTTTATAATTTAAATCCATGGAGAGTTTGCCATTTTTTATTTTATACCCTAAAAATTTACCCGAATATGGTGTTAGACTACTTAGGTCCATATTTTTCAAGAGAACATTGATATCTGCTTTTTGTTTGATTCTAAATGGCAATAAAATACCTTTTATATCGGCATAGCCATATTTGTCTATTTTTCCGTCAATATGTATCTTAGACGGAGTAGTGGAGCTGAAATCCAGCGTAGAAACATATCCATTTAAGTCATGAATCTTGGTATGAAAAGGAAACGGCAAGCTAGAATCACTAAAATCAGTCACACCTTTTGTGAGTTTGATATTTCCTATTTTTAGTTTTATCGGTGATGATTTTTTTGTTTTTTTACTGTTTTTTGTTGCTTTCTTGGTTGTACTTTTTTTGATAAGATTAGAAAAATTAGAAGAGTGATTTTTTGCTATATGTGCTCTTATGTAAGGTTTGTCTAATTTTATAGTTTTTATATAGATTTTCATCGGTGTATTTTGAAATCTTATGCCGCTAATCAATAGTTTTTTCCATTGAAGCAGTTTTTGGTTCTTTTGAGAATCTATCTTTAGCATATTTATGGAGGTATCCATTTTCACTTTAATCTTTGGTTTTTTCTCTAAATTTGCTTTTAAATTGCCGTATAAATTTATGCTTGCATTTTTAATTTTAAAGTTGATATAGGAAGAATAATAGTTTTTAAAATCAACAACTTGGATATTTTTTAATTTTATTTCGGAATATATACTTAATGGCTTTTGTAAAATATTTCCAGCTAGATTTATATTTGTTTTATGATTAAGTTTGCTTATAAAATTATATTTTATGGGAGACTTTTTATCCGAAGAAATATTTTCTACATGTAGAGATAAAGAAGATAAGTTGTATTTTGTTGGCTTTTTTTGGCTTTTATCCAAAAACAACAAAGAGCTTTTATCAATATTTGCTTCTTTTATCAGGAATTTCCAAGGTTTCTCTTTCTTTGTAATTTTTTGCTTTTTACCTAGTTTTTGTATAGGCATAAAAGCTTTAAATAAATTTGTATTTCCATTTTTTGCAAGTCGCATATTTATAAAAGCTTCATCTAGAGTTACTTTTTTGATTGAAATAGATTGTTTTGGCCATTGTAGATTGAGCCCTGTGATATTAAATTTATTCCATTTGACCAGTTTGTCACCGTTTTTTGCATCTATGGTAAGATTATCTATAAAACTGTCTGCTTTTAATGCAACTGATATATTGTTATCTAAATTTTTATTTATGTCTGCAATAGCATTGATGCTGGCACTTTTGAGTTTAAAATTTATATAGGGTTTAATATAGTTGATAAAGTCATTTGGGAGTATGTTTGAAAGCTCTACATGTGAGCTTATACTTAAAGGTTTTTGAAGTAAATTTCCGGATATATTGATATTTGAATTTTTATTTAATTTTGATGATATTTTATACTCTATCGGTAATTTTTTGTTTGAAGATATATTCTTTACATGTAGAGATATTTGGCTAAGAGTTGTTTTAGTAATTTTTTGTAGGTTTAAGTTTTCAAAAGATATATTTGAATTGTCAATATCGATATTTTTAACTAAATAACTCCATGGTTTGGATTTGTTTTGATCTTCTATTTTAGTGTTAACCGCAAAAGCTTTTGCCAGATTTATTTCACTATTTTTTTCAAGTTTTGGGAAAATTTTTGCGCCTGTTATCTTAAGAAAATCTATGGAGACTGACTGTTTTGGCCATTGCAAATTAAAACCATTCAAATTGATATCAGAAATATTCCCTAGCTCCTCCTGATTTATTTTGCTTTTAAATTTTAAATCTGTAAGTTTTAGCCAGGCTCTGTCTATGGTTAGTTTAAAATCCTTTTCCAGGTTTATTTGATATGGCAATGTTATAGATAAATAGCCATTTTCCATTGACGCATTTATATCAGGCAAGACATATTTATATATTTTTGGAAGTTTCAAAGATTTTATCGTGATTTTACCGTACAGTTTCAAAGGATCTATACTCATACCTCCTTCCCAGGAAAGCTTACTCTCTCCATTGATTAGCGTATAAAAGGTGTAAGCGTTTAGTTTGCCTTTGTTGCTGTTTATGTCGTGAGCAGTAAAGCGATATGGTCCCAAAGTTGTACTAAATTTTTTGTTTTTTCTTGTGTCTTTTATATTAATTTGTCCGTTTTCCATAACTATTTTTCTCAAAATTATGCTAGGAATAGATATTTTCCTTGAAGTTGTTTTCTGCTTTGTTTTGCTGTTTTTGGGTAAGATATTGTTCAGGTTTAACTGACCGTTTTTTTTAATTATTGCATACAATTTTGGTGAGTTAATTCGAATATTGCTAAATAAAAAAGTCTTATCGAGTAGGCCTAAAATAGTATAATTGATATAAAGTTTATCTATTGAAAAAGCCGGTTGGTTTTTTAAATCTTTTATGAGTATTTTTTTAAAATTTATCTCAAAGGTATAGGGATTAAAGTTAGTTGTTTTTACAGATATATTTAAGCCCATTTTATTTTTTAATATGCCTGGTAATTTATTTGTTATAAACCAAGGAATTATGACAAAACCCGCAAATGTATATGCCAAAATCAAAAAAGCTATCCAAAACTTAAAACTTTTTATGTATTTCATATCTTTTTCCTTGCCAATTTACTAAATTATACTATAATTTTTAAAAAATATAGAAAAGGAAATATGATAAATTGTTAGTTCACATATGTTGCTCGGTTGACAGTCATTTTTTTCTACAAAAATTATCTGCTCTTTACCCGGAAAAAAAATTAACAGGGTATTTTTATGATCCGAATATTCATCCATACAGCGAATACAAACTCCGCCTTCTAGATGTCAAAAGAAGTTGCGATAAGCTTGGTATTGATTTGATAGAAGGAGAATATGATTATGAGGGTTGGATAGAGGCCGTAAGAGGTTTGGAGAATGAGCCTGAAAAAGGCAAAAGATGCAGTGTATGTTTTGATAACAGGTTAGTTAGTACGGCAGTTAAAGCATTGGAAATTGGGGAAGAAGAGATAACAACAACACTACTAACAAGTCCAAAAAATCTATTGAACAATTAAGAGAAAATGCCTTGGAAGTAGAAAAAAAATACGGGGTACATGTAGCGACACCTGACTTTAGAAAGGCTGGTGGAACAGGCGAGCAGTTTGCTATGGCAAAAAAAGATATGCTTTATCATCAAAACTATTGTGGGTGTATTTACGCACTTGAGCCTCAAAGAGAAAGTCAAAACAGACTCAAAGATGAGTTGATGTCATCAATAACAAAACAGATATTGCCCTCATCAATAGAAGATAGAATAAAACTTTATGAAAATGTTATTAAGTATTAAAAAGAGGGTATTAGGTTTAAATTAAGAAGAGAAAAATTTTTAAATTATAGACTTTTTCGTGCATTTGTAAAAGATGCAAAAAAGAGAGTACTTCCAAGTTATTTTCTATATTATTCTAGGCTTTCAAGAGATTTTACAAAAGGTAAAATAGTATGTATAGAGGATGAAATCGGGTATTTCAATAGAGAGGAAATCATATTTCTATCAATTAAAAAATTTAATATTTTAGCCAAAACTGGGTATGAGAATGTAGATGAACTGATGAAAAATCCACCTTCGTTTGAAGACGAGATAAAAATTCGTCTTGCTTTGGCATATTCTATTTTGCCGACATTTAGTCCAATCATAGTACTAGACGAGATTAAAGAACAAAAATACGAAATAAAATTAAATTCACACATATATGAAGATGTTAGGGAAAATTTAGTAAAAATTGGATAAAATGTTAGGATTACATATAAAGGTTTTAATTTGATAATAGATGTAGTAGAAATCCAAAAAATATTACCACACAGACCGCCGTTTTTGCTGGTCGATAGAATTACTGATTTAAAAGCAGGCACAGCGATTGAGGGTTATAAAAATGTAACTATACAAGAGCCGGTTTTTGGTGGACATTTTCCCGGTCATCCTATATATCCAGGAGTTATGATTATAGAAGGTATGGCACAAGCAGGCGGTATTTTGGCTTTTAAAAGTATGGATGAAGATGGGCAAGAAGATTCAAAAAACAAAGTCGTATATTTTATGAGTATAGACAAAGCAAAATTTCGTTTACCCGTAAGACCGGGAGACAAGCTTGTATATAAGCTCAGCGTTATAAAGCATCGTGGAAATATCTGGGTTTTAGACGGCAAGGCATATGTTGATGACAAGTTGGCAGCCGAAGCTGAACTAAAAGCCATGATAGTTGATAAATAAGTAAAATAATATGTCAAATATTCACGCAAGTGCAGTTATAGCAGAGGGCGCAAAATTAGGGAAAAATGTAAAAATTGGTGCTTTTACGCATATATCTTCAAAATGTGTGCTTGAAGACAATGTCGAGATAATGCAAGGTGCCGGAGTTTATGGGGATACACTTATAGGCGAAGGTACAAAAATTTATCCTTATGTTATAATTGGCTTGCCACCACAAGATATAGGACATAAACCCGAAGATGATGTAAAAGTACGCATTGGTAAAAACAATGTTCTTAGAGAATTTGTAACAGTAAATGCCGGAACTATTCACGGTGGCGGAACAACCAGGATCGGAGATGACTGCTTTATCATGATATATTCACATATTGCTCATGATTGTCAAGTCGGAGACAGTGTGATTATGGCAAATAATGCCACACTTGCCGGACATGTAGAGATTGGTAGCCATACGGTGATAGGTGGAATGACACCAATACATCAGTTTGTACATGTAGGAGAAGGTTGTATGATTGGTGGAGCTAGTGCAATTAGCCAAGATATTCCACCATTTTGTTTGGCTGAAGGAAATCGTGCAGTAGTAAAAGGTTTAAATGCTATTGGCATAAAAAGAAGATTTGAGAAAGAAGATATAAGAGCATTGCAACGAGCATATAGGAAGCTATTTAGATCAAATCAGCCGATAAAAGAAGTTGCTCAAGAATTAATAAAAAATGAAAATAATGAAAAAGTAAGGCAAATGTGCGATTTTATACTAAAAACAAAAAGAGGCATACCTTATGAGAGAAAACAAGGAAACAAATGATGAATAAAAAGATAAAATTTGCAAAATTTCTTGCCAAAGGCGAAGCAATAGTAGTGAGGAATTTTTTCTGGGCTTTGCCTGATAAAACAATGAAATATTCTTGCCAAAGGAGAAGCAATAGTAGCGAGGAATTTCACAGAGGCTTTGCCTCTTTGAAAGGGGACAGTTAAATGACAAGAGAATGTAGCTTTTGTGGCACCAAAGAGAGTAATGATACGAGACTTATAGCAGGAGAAAATGTTTTTATTTGTGAGCATTGTGTTATATCTGCTTATAAGATATTTTTTGGCGAAGAAGAAGATAACACTAAAGAAAAGAAACTTGATTATGAGATTTTAATTCCAAAAGAATTGACAAAGTCATTGGATGAATTTGTTGTTGGTCAAAATAGGGCAAAAAAAGTCTTTTCAGTCGGGGTTTATAATCACTATAAGAGAATATTTAAAAATAGTGCGATAGAAGATGATACAGAAATATCTAAATCAAATATTTTATTAGTTGGGCCAACAGGAAGTGGTAAAACACTGATGGCTCAGACATTATCAAAATTTTTAAATGTGCCTTTGGCTATAACAGATGCGACAAGTTTGACGGAAGCCGGTTATGTCGGGGAAGATGTCGAGAAGATTCTCACAAAGTTACTTCAAGCGGCTGACGGTGATGTGAAAAGAGCAGAGCAAGGCATAGTTTTTATAGATGAAATAGACAAGATTGCCAGGATGAGTGAAAATCGTTCTATTACCAGAGATGTAAGTGGTGAAGGAGTGCAGCAAGCATTGCTAAAGTTGATTGAGGGAAGTGTTGTAAATATTCCGCCAAAGGGTGGTAGAAAACATCCAAATCAAGAGTTTATACAGATAGATACTTCCGGTATTTTATTTGTCTGCGGTGGTGCATTTGATGGTTTGGAAGATATAATCAAAAGAAGAATTGGTAATAATGTTTTAGGATTTGGACAAGAAAAGAGAGCCAAAAGTGAGGATTGGAAACTTTTAGATATGGTGGAACCTGATGATTTAGTTCACTTTGGTCTTATTCCTGAACTCGTTGGCAGGCTACATGTACTGGCAACCCTAAATGAAATTACCAAAGAAGATATGGTTAAAATTCTTACGGAACCAAAAAATGCAATATTTAAACAATACAAAAAACTTTTTGCGATAGATGGAGCAGAATTGACATTTGAAAAAGATGCCTTGGAAGAAGTTGCAGATTTAGCGATAAAAAGAAAAACAGGGGCAAGAGGTTTGAGAGCCATAATGGAAGAGACTATGATAGATGTTATGTATGAACTTCCTGAATTAAGCGGATATGAAGTAGTAATTACAAAAGATGTTGTTGTTGATGGTGTAAAGCCATTATTGATAAAAAAAGATAAAAAAAGCGCATAAAAAGCCAAAGCTTTAGTAGAGCGTGAATTGATTTGGAGCTTTCGAGGAAACATCGCTAACGCGACCGCATTTGCTTGTTTTGCTCTAAATCAAGATGGCAATTAAATAAAAAAGGGTAGTAATGATTCTTGATCAATTAATAGGATTTTTTTCAAGTGATATGAGTATTGACTTGGGTACGGCAAATACTTTGGTCTTAGTTAAAGGCAGAGGTATTATTATAAATGAGCCATCAGTTGTGGCAATTCAAAAAAATAAAAATGGTAAAACAAGAATCTTGGCCGTGGGACAGGAAGATAAAAATATGCTCGGAAAGACACCAGGCAGTATTGAAGCCATTCGCCCAATGAAAGATGGCGTAATTGCTGATTTTGATATAACAGAAAAAATGATACGATATTTTATAGAAAAAGCGCATAAAAGAAAAAGTTTTTTAAGACCTCGTATATTAATTTGCGTGCCTTATGGTCTTACTCAGGTTGAAAGAAAAGCAGTACGGGAATCTGCTATGAGTGCAGGCGCAAGAGAAGTATTTTTGATAGAAGAACCAATGGCAGCAGCCATAGGAGCTAACTTGCCGGTTAGAGAACCAGTTGGAAGTTTGGTTGTTGATATTGGAGGCGGTACAACCGAGATAGGAGTTGTTTCTCTTGGCGGTTTAGTTATAAGTAAGTCCATAAGAACAGCTGGAGATAAGATTGATATGGCTATTGTTGACTACATAAAGAAAAAATATAATCTTCTTATCGGTGAGAGAGCAGGAGAGGAAATAAAAATCGAGATAGGTGCAACAATTCCTTTAGATGAGCCCCTGATTAGTACGGTGAAAGGAAGAGATCAAGTAAGCGGACTCTTGAGTAGTATTGAATTCACGAGTGAAGATGTGAGAGATGCTACAAAAGAACCTATCAAAGAGATTGCCGATGCACTGAAGGATGTCTTGGAGATTATGCCTCCGGATCTTGCTGGAGATATAGTTGAGAATGGTGTAGTTTTAACCGGAGGAGGAGCACTCATAAGAGGACTTGATAAGTATCTCTCAGATATCATAAAATTGCCGGTTTATATAGCAGAAGAACCACTTTTGGCAGTTGCAAAAGGGACAGGTAAGGCATTAGAAGAGATAGAATTACTCCAACAATTGGCTAATGAATAAACTAAAACTTTTTCTATTTCTAGTTTTATTAATATTTATATCTGTAGAGTTTACAGATGTAGGTCGGGGGTATGTTGTTGGTTTAAATAATTATGTTCTTATTAGATATATGAATATCAAAAAGTACATAAATGATAAAATAGATGAGCATTTTCAACAGCAAGAAAAAATTATAAAGCTTAAAGCTGATAATGAAAAATTAAAAAAATCTGCTCTTTTATCAATCGCATTTGCCGGAAAACTAAATGAGATATTAAAAGATAATAATTTATCTATCTATAAACCAAATGTAGAATTAGTAAGAGCAATTTCCTATTCAAATTTAAATAATTACAATAGAGTTTGGTTGGATTTTAAAGACTTTAACAAAAGTAAGATTTATGGATTATTATACAAGGGTTATGCAGCAGGAATTGTAATAGAAAAAAATTCTCATCCTTTAGGTCTTCTTTTGGGTGATCCAAATTCTATCTTTTCTGTTTATGTTGGTGATGATAAAATACCAGGAGTTCTGCAGGGAAATAAGCAGTATATACTTGTAAAATATATACCCTTATGGAAGAATCCAAAAATCGGAGACGATGTGATAACAAGTGGTTTAGATGGCATATTTTTTCAAGGTATTAGGGTCGGAAAAGTAATTGGAGTTATGGAAGAAGAGTCTTCAAAGACAGCGATAGTGCGACCTTTTGTGAATCTTTCTATTCCAACATTTTTACATGTGATAACAAAAAATTAGGAGATATTTTAAATGGCAGCAAGAAATGATATAAAAACAATACTACTTATAGGTTCCGGTCCTATCGTGATTGGGCAAGCTTGTGAGTTTGACTATTCTGGCACGCAAGCCGCTAAAACACTAAAAGAGCTAGGATACAGAGTTGTTTTGATTAACTCAAATCCTGCTACCATCATGACTGATCCCGAATTTGCAGATAGAACTTATATAGAACCAATCAACGAAGAAATAATCGCAAAAATCATAAAAAAAGAAAAAGTTGATGCAATCTTGCCTACAATGGGAGGGCAAACTGCTCTAAATATTGCTATGAGTATGTATGAGAAAGGCATGCTTGAGGGTGTAAAATTTCTCGGAGCCAATCCGGAGGCTATAAAAAAGGTGAAGATAGGCAAGCATTTAAAGAAGCCATGATAAAAATCGGCATGGATTTGCCAAAAAGTAAATATGCCTACAATCTGAAAGAAGCAGAGCTTGCAGCAGAAGAGATAGGTTTTCCGCTCATCATCAGAGCTTCATATACGCTAGCCGGCGGAGGAAGTGGAGTTGCTTATAATATAGATGAATTTAAAGATTTGGCAACAAGAGGTCTTGAGGCGAGTCCAATAAATGAAATACTCATAGAAGAGTCACTTTTGGGATGGAAAGAGTATGAGATGGAAGTCATAAGAGATAATAGTGACAACTGTATCATAGTCTGTTATATCGAAAATTTTGATCCTATGGGTGTTCACACGGGAGATAGTATTACGATTGCCCCTGCTTTGACTTTAACCGATAAAGAGTATCAAAATATGAGAAATGCCTCTTTTGCAATTTTGCGTGAAATCGGCGTGGATACAGGCGGAAGCAATGTCCAGTTTGCCATAAATCCTAAAAATGGAAGGATGACCGTCATAGAGATGAATCCAAGAGTAAGCAGGAGTAGCGCGCTCGCTTCAAAAGCCACAGGTTATCCAATAGCAAAAGTAGCAACTCTTTTGGCGGTAGGTTTTAGGCTAGATGAAATCACAAATGACATAACAGGAACTGCTGCGAGTTTTGAGCCGGTTATCGACTATATCGTCACAAAAATACCTCGTTTTACATTTGAAAAATTTCCGGTAGCCAACTCAACACTGACAACATCTATGAAAAGTGTCGGTGAAGTGATGGCGATAGGAAGAACTTTTAAAGAGTCATTTCAAAAAGCACTTTGTTCGCTTGAAGTCGGTCTTAGCGGTTTTGATGAAATTAAATATGATGATGAAAAGTTAAGAAGAGAGATAAGACGACCAAATGAATTTAGAATGCTTTGTGTTATGGAAGCTTTGGGGCGCGGATTTAGCGTAGAAGAGATATATGATTTAAGTAAAATCGACAAATGGTTTTTGCACCAATTTGAAGATTTGGTTAAGTTTGAGAAAAAGTTAGATATGTTTGCACTAAATGACGAAAAACTTTTAAGAGAAGCAAAAAGCTATGGATTTTCAGATAAAAAAATAGCTTGGCTGATAAACAAATATGACAATTTAGAGTTGACCCAAAATGATATATATTTTGCTAGAGAAAGATTAGGCATAAATCTAGAATACAATGAAGTCGATACATGCGCTGCTGAATTTAAAGCATTGACTCCATATCTCTATTCTACTACAAATATCACAAAACTTCCTGCCGCTGAAAAAGAGAGAAGCAAAGATAAAAAAGTGATGATAATTGGCGGTGGACCAAACAGGATAGGGCAGGGAATTGAGTTTGACTATTGTTGTGTACACGCAGCTTATGCCCTGAATGATATGGGTATAAAAACTATTATGTATAACTGTAATCCTGAAACCGTATCGACTGACTATGACACAAGCGATATACTCTATTTTGAGCCGATTGATTTTGAGCATGTTAGAAGTGTTGGTGAGTGTGAAAAACCAGATGGAATCATAGTGCATTTTGGAGGTCAGACACCTCTAAAGATAGCAAAAAGATTGACTGTGATTGGAGCTACAATCATCGGAACGAGTGCTAGAGTTATAGATGAAGCGGAAGATAGAGAAAAATTTTCAACTTTTATCAAAGAAAACAAACTATTGCAACCCCGCAACGATTCTGCTATAAGCAAAGAAGATGCGATTGAAAAAGCCAAGGAGATTGGTTATCCTGTCCTTGTGCGACCTAGTTATGTGCTAGGGGGAAGAGCCATGAGGATAGTATATAATGAAAGTGAATTAAGAGAATACATGGATGAAGCGGTGAGCGTCAGCCATAGTTCGCCCGTTTTGATAGATCAATTTTTGGATAATGCCATAGAGATAGATGTGGATGCGATATGTGATGGAAAAGATGTATATCTCGGAGCCATTATGCAGCATATTGAAGAAGCAGGTATTCACAGTGGAGATAGTGCATGTTCACTTCCTGCCGTTAGTTTAAGTAAGAGGCTGATTAAAAAAGTTGAAGAACAAACCAAAAAAATAGCGCTGAATCTTGGTGTTGTAGGTCTTATGAATATACAATTTGCTATATACGACAATGATGTTTATATGATCGAAGTAAATCCAAGAGCTAGTAGGACCGTGCCTTTCGTTTCAAAAGCTACAGGTATTCCACTTGCAAAAGTAGCAACTAGAGTTATGTGGCAAGGGAACTTGAGAGAGGCGTTGGAATTTTATGACTCGTTCAATGTTGTCATGGAAGAAGATGGCTTGCTAAAGGCTAAGCCAAAAGGACATGTAGCAGTAAAAGAAGCAGTTTTTCCTTTTAACAAACTTCAAGGAGCTGACCTTATCTTAGGACCAGAGATGAAATCAACCGGTGAAGTGATGGGCATTAGTAAAGATTTTGCTACTTCATTTGCCAAATCCCAAATTGCATCAAATAACATCTTGCCAAAAGAGGGAACAGTTTTTATATCTTTAACAAACAATGACAAAAAATATGCCGCAAAAATTGGCAAAAAATTTAAGGACTTGGGTTTTAAAGTGCTTGCAACCGGTGGAACGCATAAAGCTTTTGAAGAAGCAGGAGTGCAAAGCGAATTTGTATATAAGATAAGCGAGGGCAGACCAAATATAGAAGATAAATTAAAAAATGGTGAAGTTGATTTGGTTATCAATACCAGTGACAATAAATCTAGCAAAGATGATGCGAAGAAAATCAGACAGTCGGTTTTAAGATTTAATATACCGTATTTTACGACAATCGCTGCCGCATCTGTAGCTGCAAAAAGTTTAGCTTTTATACAAGACGAAAGCGTATATGAGCCCAAAGCATTGCAGGATTATCTAAAATAACCCGATGAATCCAACTGCTGTATATTTAACTCAAACTGATACGACAGTTGGATTTTTATCTCAAGATAAGTCTAAACTTTCCAAGCTAAAAAACAGAGATGAAAATAAAGAGTTTATAATCAGTGCAGATTCATTTAAAACTCTAAAAACTTTCACAAGAATTCCTCAAAAATTTAAAAAAATGATAAGACGAGCAAAGAAGATAACCATAGTTTACCCCAACAATCTAGCTGTGAGAGTAGTAAAAGACCCTGTCCATCTAAATTTTTTAAAAAAAATAAAATGGGCATATTCAACTTCTGCAAATGAGTCTAGTAAAAGCTTTGATGAGGCTTTCGCAAAAAAGAAAGCAGATGTGATTTTATATGATAAATTTGGTTTTTTTGAGAAAAATCCTTCAAAGATAGTAAATGTGGTAAAATATCAAAAAGGAGGCTGAGATGATTTATAAAATCTTTAACAGTTTTTTTATTGGAATAGCTTTTGTCTCTTTGTTGGATTTTTTGTATTTTATCGGTATTAAGCTCAACTATTTTGATTTTTATAAGATAACAGAGTATTTTAATGTCATATTTGTAGATAATCAAAATTTTTATCTTTTAATTTTTAGCTGTTTTATTGTAGGTTATTTGACACTTTACTCTAAATATTCAAAAATTTTTACAAGAATTTATATTATTACGATATTTTTAGCCGCGTCTTCCATATATGAACCAGTAGGTCGATATTTTGGAGAATCTGAGTTTATGCAAAAAAATCAAACATTTATATTGGGCAGTACAAAGTTTCAAGGCGATATTTTATATGAAGGCAGAAATTATACTTATATATATAGAAATGATTTATCTAAAACTATAAAATTACCAAATAATGAGGTAAAAATCACTCAATAATTTTTCTTATAGCCAGTGACGCAAGAGCAAGTCCAAAGCTCCCCGTCACTCCTATAAAACTTCCCAAGCCTTTACAAAGTGGCAACTCATCTGAAAAAACTACATCAAAATCCCCATTGAAACCGCTTCTTTTTAGTTCATATCTAAATTTTTTAGCCAAGCCGTCAGTATGAGTCTTCCACACAGAAGAAATTTGGATACATGTAGGGTCTATTTTTTTCGCACCTCCCATAGAACTGATAAGTTTATGAGAGCATTTATGAGCGATGGCAACTTTAGCTTTCATGTCATCAATGGCATCTATAACCAGATCAAATCTATCAAAATCAAATTCATCTACCCACTCAGGTGTGACCTTTACATGTAGAGCATTTATGCCATAGAACATTTTAGCCATAACATCAACTTTGATATCTTCAAGATTCTCGCTTCCGATTTGCCTGTTTTGATTTGTTACTTCAAATCTGTCAAAATCAACGATTGTTATGTGTTTGATTCCCGTTCGATAAAGTGAATCCAAGCAAACTCCACCGACCCCGCCGACCCCCAAAAGAAGTATTTTTGAATTTTGAATTTTTGGAAAATTTTCACCAAATAAAATACGACACCTATCAAATCTATCCATTGTTGTCATTTACCCAAGAATCCAATTTTTCCAGTTCATCATGAGAAGTCATATCTAATTGTATAGGAGTTATAGACACATATCCGTCTGCAATAGCGCTCAAATCACAATCTTTTGTATGATTTTCCTTGTGTCTAAGAGCATGAGTTCCGAGCCAATAATACTCTTCTCCTCGTGGGTTTCTATGAAGATGCGCATCATTTCCATAAATCCTGTATCCGGCTTTTGTTATTTTATAGCCTTTGAATTCTTGAGAAAAAGGCACATTTATATTTAAGAATTTTCTCTCCCCCAGCGGAAAACTACCTTCAAAAATTTTTTTCACGATGTCATATATAACTTTTTTTGCCAAATCATAGCTTTGCTTTGTCAAACTCGCAGGTGATTTGTCGTAAACTTGAGATATAGCGATAGCAGGAACACCTTGCAATACAGCTTCCATAGCAGCACTAGCCGTTCCACTGTAAGTTATGTCTTCGCCCATATTTGAGCCTTTATTGATGCCGCTCACCACTAGGTCGGGCAATGAATCTTTTTTGAAAAGTGCATTCATAGAAAGATATACACAATCACTAGGCGTCCCGTCATCAAGCTTAAAAAAATCATCTTCAATTTCTATAAATCTAAGTGGACGAGTCAAAGTCAATGAATGTCCACAAGCTGATTTTTCAGTAGTAGGAGCCACAACGGTTATATGTGCTAAAGGCCTAAGTGCATCAACTAAAGCCATTAAACCTTCAGATTCAAAGCCGTCATCATTTGTTATCAAAATTCTTTTCATGAGTTACTTTCAAATTTTTATGCAATTATACACAAAATTTGAAAAATAGTATTAAATCACCCTGTCCGCCTCTTTTGCAAGATGCTAAAACAGGGTGAATTTTAAAAGAAGATTATCGTCTTCCCATTCCTCCGCCATGACCACTTCCGCCGCCGAAACCACCTACGCCATCACTGTTACCACCAACACTACCACTTGCATCGTTGCCTCCTCCAACACTACCTTCTGCACCATTGCCATGTCCGCCAACACTTCCGCTAGCACTTCCGGTACCTAGTCCATCACCAGTTCCACCTGCTGCAGCACCTTTGCTTCCTTCTTCACTTCCATCTCTTGCTGCGGTACCTTTTGCCACGCCATTACCGCCTAGTGTAATACCGAGTGCTTCTCTCTCTTTAGTTGTCATTGAAGAGACTCTGCTTTGCATTTCCTCTCTAAATGTTGCCTGCTCTTCAGTTGAAACTGTACCTTTTAGCGCGACTAAATCCTCTGTGCTCATTGATGCAAAATCTGTTGCATTCAATATTCCTGCTGCCAAAATTGCAGCTAAAACTAATCTTTTCATTTCTGAACTCCTTTTGTGTTTTTATGATGAAATTATCACACAAGAGTGTTACTGAAATGTTACTAAGATAAAAATTAAAGAGTTAAAGGGCTTGAATTAATGGGGTCTATCCTCGTTAATCAGATGCCAATATCATTTACATACAGGTCTTTGAATTATCATTGAAGTTTATACACTAAAAAGATTTTAAACTATTTTTCTGTATTGTGTGTTAAATATTTTACACAAATGAGAGGCTTGATGCAAAAAATATCTTTGATGAAAAATGATTTTAAAAATTCTACATATAAAAAACATTTTCACAATACTTACTCCATATCTCTAATCACAAAAGGAGAGTGTAGCTTTTGTATCGAAGGCACTAAATTTACAGCTACAAAAGGATTGGTAAGAGTTATAAATCCTTATGAGATACATGAGATTCATGACAGTAGTTGGGAACATATAAATTTGGTTTTAACTGCCTATTTTATGCAATCCATCACTAAAGATATGAAGCCTACATGTAGAGGCGGCAATGTTTGTTTTTCGACTATTATAGAGGATAAAAAATTGGCTCAGGATTTGCAAAATCTATATAGTAGTAGAAATCACCAAGAAATATCCAAGCAGACAAAGAGAATCATCAAATACATGATGCAAAAATACTCATATCAGGATTTTGGCAGAACAGCTCTACATGTAGAGAAATCTAGGTTGAAAAATGCCATCTCTTACATGTATCAAAACGCGAATAATCTTGAGATAACTCTCGATGAAATCGCATCATGTACGCAAATTTCAAAATACCATTTTCTGAGAGAGTTTAAAAAAGAGTTTGGCTTGACACCTTATCAATATATCCAAAATATCAAGATAAACAATGCAAGAAGGATGCTATATCTTGATGTGTCGCTTAGTGAAATTGCTCAAGAGTGTGGTTTTTTTGATCAGTCTCATTTTATCAAAACATATAAGAACTATTTCGGGCATACCCCCTCTTACATGTATAAAAAGCAATAATTTACTATATTAAAATGTAATTTTTCTATACAATTCTACTTATGGATTTACATAACTATTTAAATTATGTGCTTATAGCATTTTTTACTATCACAAGCCCTGGAGCTGCTATATTGTTGGCGATAAATACTGCCATGAGTTTTGATTTGAGGGCAGTTTTTTTCTCAACAATCGGAAATATCTTGGGGCTGTTTATACTCTCAAGTGTTGCTATGTTTGGGGTTGGCGTATTGCTTAAAACTTCTGCAGT